>ONUI01000006.1 GCA_900320995.1 uncultured Eubacteriales bacterium | reverse complement strand
GGTGCTGTTCATCAATTACAAAACGTATGTTGAAAAGGCCGACAATAACAAGCACAAGGTTTCGGGCGGTAAGCGTGTCATGTACACCGCGCATCATCCGTGCTGGGACGCTAAGAATCGCTGGGGGCTGCCCGACGAATGTGACTTCGATTACAGCGTGATCGCACCGTTCATCCCGGTTAAGAGCTCCTCTGTCGCTCCTTCGGCGCCTTCGACAAACACCGCGCCTGTCGACGCGATCCTTGACGCCGAACAGCCTCAGACCGCGCCGACATCAAAGGAATATACCGATGATCTGACCGGCGTTCCAAAGTCGCTCGCCTCTCTGATGCGCGAGAACAATGTCACAACCGAGGACATCCAGGTCGTCGTATCACAACAGGGGTATTACCCGAGGAGCACGCCCATCACGTCTTATGACCCCGACTTCATCGAAGGCTGCCTCGTCGGAGCGTGGCCGCAGGTACTCAACAAGATCATGAGCAATAAAGATTTACCATTTACTTTGAAAGGAGATAAATAATGGCAAACAATGTAAATGATGTCGCGATGACATGGGATGACGAAATACAGAACGATGGGGAAGGTTTCCGCGTTCTCCCCGAGGGTGAGTATGATTTCACCGTAACCGACTTTACGCGCGGCCGCTTTGAGGGCAGCGACAATATGAAGGCATGCCCGAAGGCTGAATTGACGATTACGCTCCATGATCCTGAGGGTGATGTGACCGTCACGGAGAATCTTTTTTTGAATAGAAAAACCGAGTGGAAGCTCTGCCAGTTCTTTATCGCAATCGGCCACCGCAAGCACGGCGAGCCCCTGCGACCGAACTGGAACGCCGTCAAAGGCGCCAAAGGTCGCTGTAAGATCGGCATTAAAAAATGGATAGGAAAAAAAGACGGCAAGGAACATGAAGGCAACGAGATCACAGCCTTTCTCGAACCGTCCGAGACCGCAGCGCCTCCTCAAAACGACGCCGCCTACACGCAGAAACCGCTGACGTCCGCCGCACAGCCGCGTAAGTGGACAGGCGGTCAGTTCTGATGGAGCTTAGGCCATACCAGATCGAGGCGCGCGATAAAGTAGAGCAAGAATGGCGGGATGGGAAGTACAAAACGCTTCTCGTCCTGCCGACAGGCACCGGAAAGACCATCGTTTTCGCGTCCGTCACTCAGGATTGTGTCGCGGCCGGCGCACGGGTGCTGATCCTTGCTCACCGCGGCGAACTTCTCGATCAGGCATCCGATAAGATATTCAAAACGACAGGACTGCGCTGCGCGGTCGAAAAGGCTGAACTAAGCTGTCTTGATTCATGGTACCGCGTCGTCGTCGGATCCGTCCAGACGCTCATGCGCGACAAGCGTCTCGCACAGTTCCCGTCCGATTATTTCGAGTATATCATCATCGACGAGGCTCATCACGCCTTATCCGACAGTTACTTAAAGATCCTCAATCATTTTAAAGACGCGAAGGTGCTGGGCGTCACCGCAACGCCCGATCGCGGAGACATGAAGAATCTGGGAACCGTCTTTGAATCACTCGCATACGAATACACGTTGCCGCAAGCGATCAAAGACGGGTATCTTTCGCCAATCAAAGCGGTCACGATCCCACTGGATCTTGATCTCAGCGGCGTGTCGACGCAAGCGGGCGACTTTAAAGCCTCCGACATCGACAGTGCGCTTGACCCGTATCTGTATCAGATCGCCGATGAAATGACGAATTACTGCAAGAATCGCAAAACAGTGGTATTCCTGCCGCTGATCAGAACATCACAGAAATTTACCGAGATCCTCAACAACAAGGGCTTCCGTGCCGCCGAGGTCAACGGCAACAGCACCGACAGGGAAAAGGTGCTCGCTGATTTCGCCGACGATAAGTACAATGTGCTTTGTAATTCCATGCTATTGACAGAGGGATGGGATTGTCCTGCGGTCGACTGCATCATCGTGCTGAGACCGACAAAGGTCCGATCGCTGTACTGTCAGATGGTCGGCCGCGGTACCCGCCTTTGTGAAGGAAAAGACCACCTTCTCTTGCTCGACTTTCTCTGGCATACCGAGCGCCACGAGCTCTGCCGCCCCGCTTGTCTGATTTGCTCCTCTGATGAGGTATCGAAGAAAATGACCGAGAATCTTGCCGAAAGCGCCGGTACCGCTGTCGATATCGAAGCAGCCGCCGAATCCGCGGAGAAAGACGTCGTCGCCGAGCGTGAAGAAGCGCTCGCCAAGCAGCTTGCCGAGATGAAGCACCGCAAGCGTAAACTGGTTGATCCGCTTCAATTCGAGATGTCGATCTGCGCCGAAGATCTGTCCGGCTATGTACCCGCCTTCGGCTGGGAGATGGGACCGCCGACCGATCAGCAGCGGGCGACCCTCGAGCATTACGGCATTTTCCCCGACGAGATCGACAACGCCGGCAAGGCTAAGCTCCTGCTCGATCGACTGAGCAAGCGCCGGGAGAACGGATTGACGACCCCAAAGCAAATCCGATTTCTCGAAAGCAGAGGTTTTCAGCATGTCGGAACATGGATGTTTGAACAGGCGCGTCGTCTGATCGACCGCATCGCCGCCAATCAGTGGAGAGTACCGCGCACAATCGACCCATCAACTTATATTCCTGCACCGCCGGAGGTGAGCTTATTTGACGGACAATCAATATATCCTTGAACAGCTGAAATACATAGACCCCGCCTTGCTCGATTATCAGGACTGGGTCAACGTAGGCATGGCGCTAAAGCATGAGGGTTTTTCATGCGACGTGTGGGACAGTTGGTCACGCTCCGATCCAAAGCGCTATCATCCCGGCGACTGCGCAAAGAAGTGGGCGACCTTCAACGGCAGCGGTACCCCTGTCACGGGAGGCACCATCTATCAGTTGGCGGTCGATGGCGGTTATTCGCCGTCAAAAATCCGCGATGAGGCTATGGACTGGGATGACGAGATCGCCCGTGATCCGCTGAAAGTCCTGGTAGGCCTCGAGATAGAGGAATTTGAACTGCCGAGTCGCTGGTCGCCGAAGGAGCAGATCATCGACTACCTCAAGGCGCTGTTCAACTCCGATGAATATGTCGGCTATGTCACCGAATCATGGAAGAATGAGGACGGAAAGCCGCTGCCGAAGAAGGGCAGTGTCGACCGCACAGCCGGTGAATTGCTCAGTGAGCTTTACAATCTGCCTGATGACGATATCGGCGCGGTGTTTGGCGACTATGACCCCGACGCCGGCGCATGGATCCGTTTCAATCCGCTTGACGGTAAGGGCGTCAAGAATGACAATGTCACCGATTACCGCTACGCGCTGGTAGAATCCGACAGCACCGATCTGAGCACGCAGAATACGATCATCCGAGAACTGGAGCTCCCTGTCGCGGCGTTGGTCTACAGCGGCGGCAAAAGTATTCATGCCATCGTAAAGGTCGAGGCCTCCAATGCCGAAGAATACCGCAAGCGCGTGCAGTATCTCTATAATGTCTGCAAAAAGAACGGGCTCGAGGTCGATAAGCAGAACAAGAACCCGTCCCGATTATCTCGTATGCCCGGCGCGATCCGCCGCGACAAAAAGCAATATCTTCTTGATACCAACATCGGAAAAGATAGCTGGGCAGAGTGGGAGGAGTGGATCGAGAGCATCAACGACGATCTCCCCGATCCCGAGAGCCTCGCCGACACCTTCGACAATCTGCCCGACCTTGCGCCGCCACTGATCGACGGCATCCTCCGACAGGGACACAAGATGCTGATCGCGGGACCGTCAAAGGCGGGTAAGTCATTCTCCTTGATCGAGCTGACGATTGCGATCGCCGAGGGGCGCGACTGGTACGGCTATCCCTGCACGATGGGAAGGGTGTTATATGTCAACCTCGAGCTGGACAAGCCGTCCTGTCTGCACCGTTTTGCCGACGTCTACAAGGCACATCACTGGGATCCCGATCATCTGAAGAACATCGATATCTGGAATCTGCGCGGTAAGGCAACGCCGATGGATAAGCTCGCGCCGAAGCTGATCCGCCGCGCGATGAAGAAAGGCTATATCGCCATCATCATCGACCCGATCTATAAGGTGCTCACGGGCGACGAGAACAGCGCCGAGCATATGTCGAAATTCTGCAACGAGTTTGACAAGATCTGCGCGGAGCTCGGGTGCGCCGTCATCTATTGTCACCATCATTCTAAAGGCGCGCAAGGCGGCAAGAAATCGATGGATCGTGCGTCGGGCTCCGGTGTATTCGCCCGTGATCCGGACGCGATGCTCGATCTGATCGATCTGGAGATCACCGACAGTATCCGCCAGACGTATGAGAATAAGCGCGAATGTGCCGTCTACATCGACTATATGCACCGCTTTTTCAATCAGGAACAGTACAGCGAACTGGTCAGCCTGGACGACGAGCAAAGCGCCGCAAAGATGCGTGATATCATCTCCAAATGCTTGCCTGATAAGGCTCTCAAGAACGCAAGGCAGGCAGCTGATCAGAACCGTCAAAAGATAGACAAGCTATCCGCGTGGCGTATCGACATGACGCTGCGCGAGTTCCCGAAGCCGAGCCCGTTGAACCTCTGGTTCGATTACCCGATCCATCGGCTGGATCGCGAGGGAATTCTCACAGACGCACAGAGCGACGACACCCGCCCCGGGCAAAACTACCGTAAGAACTTCGGCAAGAAGCAATCACCCGAGCAAAAAGCCGAGAGCCGACGACAGGATTTTGAGACGCATTATTACAGTTTGAAGTCCTTCAATGAAAACGGTGTTGTTTCCTTAAAAGAATTATCCGAACAGCTTGGGAAAGCGGAGCGAACTGTCAGAAGGTGGATCGAAAACGAGTTCAGTGACGATTATCAAATCATTAAAGGCAATGTTGAAGAAGTGACAAACTCGGAAGAATAATCCGATAATGTCAAAATGTCAAAAAGTGTCATTCTCGGTTATATTCTCGATAATGTCAAAAAGTGACAAAGTCGGTATTTTTACCGAGAATGTCAAAAAGTGACAAACCCTTTATATTATAAATATAATTTATTTTGACAAGGGGTGAAAAATCCCCTTGTCAATAAATAGCAATTTATAACCGCGCGCGAAGGAGGCTCATGAGTTGCGAAAGAAAAGAATAAGCAAAGCGAAAATTATGGACACGGCAAAATCGATGCCGCCGCTCTTTCATAAGATTCCCGGTCAAGAATATGACTGTCGGAAAAGCTATATTATCAAATGGCTACTCAAACATGATGAAGCACTGGATTACTTGTGGAACATGGTCAGAGCATCGGGAGCAGTAAAATATAATCCTGATACCGGTACTTGGCAGGGGGTTGATTGGAAACCATGAAGATCGAATTCTTTTTGCCGATGATCCCGCCGACACACACCTACCAGCAAGGCAGCCGTACCGCCTCGCGCAATGGTAAGGTAATCCGATATCAGGATGAACAGCTCAGGGACATCAAAGCAAAGTTCACCGCGTATTTGAACCGGTACGTTCCCGAGAGACCGATGGTCGGCGCATTGCGGCTGATCACAAAATGGTGTCACCCGATCAAGGGCAATCATCGCGACGGTGAATATAAAACGTCGAAGCCTGACGCCGGAAACTGTTTGAAATTATTCGAGGATGTGATGACTGAACTGAACTACTGGAAGGATGACGCGCAGATCGCCTCCGAGATCACGGAGAAATTTTGGGCGGATATCCCCGGCATCTATGTCAGAATCGAGGAGCTGCCGCCGTATGGATCTTGATCGCGTCAAATACAATCTCAACCAGCCGGTCATTCATAATGCCGCGGAGTACATCTTTATCGGATGCACCTTGCGGCTGAATGACGACGGCTTCTACTACGAAGCAATTCTCAGAGACACCCGAGCACACAACAGTGAATTGGTCTGTCTGCTGAGAGATATTCACGAAAAACAGAAAGGATAACAATATGACAAGTTTTCTATGGGTTTTATCTGGATTTATGCTCGGCGGTCTGGTAGGCGTCGTTGTAATGGCGTTGCTGCAGATCGGGCGCGAAAGCGACATGGATTTTGAGCTTTTGCCGAGCGTTTGGGTCGGTTTTGTCGAATGGAGAGAAAGCGACGTGTTTCTGGTTCGACAGGTAAAAGGATACGGCATCGACGTATATAAGCGGAACAAAATAGGTGACCTCGAGCACGTCAGCCGGCTGCCGCACTCCTTTACCGCCAGAAGTCAGATGGAAGAATACGTCAAAGCAAACGCACCGTATTTGACCCGCGATGAGATGGAAGATCAGATACAGCAGGAGGATAACAAATGAGAGAAATACTTTTCCGCGGTAAACGCAGTGGCATTATTGACCACGAAAACGACGGAGAGTGGGCAGAAGGCTGTTATTTTGAGATCAACGGTCAAAGCTTGATAATGACCGACGATCATAGAGCTTTAGCAGTTGACCCCTCAACCGTCGGACAGTACACAGGCTTGACCGATAAGAACGGCAAGAAGATATTTGAAGGGGATATTGTTGATATAACACAATATGATAACGTTTACCATAAAGCGTATAGGTGTTGCAGATCAATAGTGTTCTTTTCAAATTTTGCTTTTCGCACAAATGCGGCACCTGAGTATGAAGACGAAGAACCTTTATCGTACTGGTTATGGCACGACTGTGATTTTGAAGTCATCGGCAACGTTCACGATAACCCTGAACTGCTGGAGGACAAGCCATGAACCGCCTGATCTGCTTGCTCCTCGCCCTGATCATCATGATCTCATTATCCGCTTGCACTTCCAATCCCGATCCCGAACCGACTGAGCCTATAAGTTGGTCAGTGATTGAAGAAGTCGGGAGGGATGGCGACGAGGTGCATTATCGAATACACTCGTCAAACGAGATGACGGTGGATCGGTATACGACTATGGAATAAACGTACTGTTTTACGACTATGGGAGTACAAATACTTCAATAAGCGGTTTTCTCGTCGGGTTGCTCATTTAGCACAGCTCGGTAAGAATCGCAGGATAAAGAAAAAGAACAAAAAGAGAGCCTTTGGCAGATTTACAGGGAGGTGATCGAGTGACCTTTACTATCCCTGCGTTTTGGCTCGGCGTGATCGCAACGGTCGGGGGCGAGTTTATCGCTCTTGTCGTTTACGCCGTCGTCAAAATCGTCAAAGAAAAGCGGAATACAACCTTTCGCAGAAAGTGAGGAAAAAGCATTGATACAGATACATATTCCCGATACCGTAAAAATTGCCGGCTGTGTCTATACAGTCGAACGCGAGGAGAGATCATTTGTCAATGGTGGCAGTGTTGTCGACGGGACACACAGTTTCTTTGAACAGAAGATCAAAGTCGTGCGTGAAGGCACCGAAGACTATCAATCCGTTGTATTCTTACACGAGCTGATGCACGGTATCTTCGAAAACTATTGCCCGAATATCGTAAGCGCAGCCGACGAAGAAAAGCTGGTGGAGCAGATCTCAAAAGGATTGTTCCAGGTCATCACGGATAATCCGGAGATATTCAAGGAAGTGAAGAGTAGTTGAACATCCGCGAGATAAAAGAGATCGACCGAAAGATCGCCGCTCTCTGCCGGAAGCTGGAGCGATTGAAAGCCGACGCTTTTAATGTGACACCTGCATTGACGGGAATGCCCGGCAGCGGTCAGATGTCCGATAAGATCGGCAGCTGTATCGCTGAGATCGATGAAACCGAGCAGGAATTGAAGCGCCTGATCGCTTTACGGCATGAGAGTCTGAGACGGTTGTCGAAGGATATTGACGAAGAGAATTGCATCTATCTCTTTCTCGTGCGGCGCTATTCCTGGCGAAGAATCGCACAGATCACCGACGGCAGACTTGACACCGTTGCGAGCATCAAGAAGCGCTGCTATAAATACGAGTGGTAAATTGGTTACAAAGTTACTTTTCCGTATGATATCATTATACTTACAAAACGTGTGTACAACGTGTAATTTCCTTTCAACAAAGCAGTCGCTCTGCAAGGCGGCTGTTTTGCTTTTGTATAAAGAGGTGATCCTGAGTGACAGAAAAACAAAAGAGATTTGTGGATGAATACCTGATCGATCCGAACGCCACTCAGGCGGCGATCAGAGCCGGATATTCACCTGATTCCGCTAAAGAGATCGGAAGCGAAAACTTGACAAAACCTAACATTGCAAAGGCTGTTGAACAGGCTCTTGCTGAGCGGTCAAGACGCACGGGAGTCAATGCCGATCGCGTTGTGCGTGAACTTGCCAAGATTGCCTTCGTTAACGCCGGCAAGGTCGTAGATTTCGACACCGCGTTATTGAGAGATAAGATCTCCGATGATGATATGGCGGCGATCCAGTCGGTCAAGATCAAGACCTTTGGCGAAGACGGAGTTGAACGAGAAGTTAAACTCGCCGATAAGCTCAAAGCGCTTGAGCTGCTTGGTAAGCATCTTGGTCTGTTCAAAGATAGGCTTGAGGTGAACGGCAACATAAAAACCGATATGGCAACTCTCGCCGGCGTATTAGATCAGTTGAAGGGCGAGGACAGTGCCGAATAAGCTGATCCTATCTAAGAAATACAAAGACTTTCTCCGTTGTCAGGCGTCTGTCGAATTTCTTGAGGGCACGACGATGGCAGGCAAGACGACCGTCGGCATCTTCAAGTTTATGTTGAAGGTCGCGCAGTCGCCGAAGAAGCTGCATATCATCGCCGCCAATGACACCGGTACCGCTGAGAAGAATATCATTCAGAAGGATCTCGGGATCCTTGATGATTTCGGATCTCTGGTCAGGTACAACGGCAACGGTACCAGCGCCGATAAGATTCCTCATATCGTCTTCACACCCGCTCCGGGCGTTACCAAGACCGTATACGTTATGGGCTACGGCGACAAGACGAAGTGGAAGAAGGCGCTGGGCGGACAGTACGGCTGTCTGTATATCGACGAGATCAACACTGCAAATATTGAGTTTATCCGTGAGGCGAGCATGCGCGCCGACTATATGATGGCAACGCTCAACCCGGACGATCCGAATTTGCCGGTGTATCACGAATATATCAACCATGCCCGACCGCTTGACCGTTGGTCTGATGATACGCCGACGGAGATCCTCGACGATCTGACCGAGGATCCGAAGGACGGTTGGGTGCATTGGTTCTTTACCTTCAAGGACAATCTCGGTCTGAAAAAGTCCGAGCTCGACCGTGTTTTGAGCAACACGCCAAAGGGCACGAAGATCTATAAGAATAAGGTGCAGGGTCTGCGCGGCAGGGCGACCGGACTTGTGTTCAACAACTTTGATTACAAGCTGCATGTCAGATCCGCTGAGTGGGCGCGGCAGTTCCTGACAGCCAAGAAAGGCGAGGAACAGTTTATTCTGTTCTCTGCCGGTCTGGATACCGCGTACAGCGATAAGACGAAGGATACCATCGCGATGACGTTCCACGGCTGCACCAATCGCGGCAAGTGGATCCAGCTCGATGAGAAGGTGTACGATAACGCGGAATTACACTTGACGATCGCGCCGTCCGATACCGTCGTGAACTTCATCGATTTTTTGGAACGCAACCGAGAGGAGTGGGGCTTTGCCCGTAATACCTTCATCGATAACGCCGATCAGGCGACGCTGAAGGAATTCTCCAAATATGTGCGTAATCACGGCAGTATCTACCTGTTTAATCCGGCATGGAAGCAATTGAAGATCGTCGACCGCATCAAGCTGCAGAGCGGATGGTTCAATCAGCAGAGCTATTTTATCCTCGATCACTGCACCGAGACGATCGGAGAACTCAACCGCTACTCATGGAAAGAAGATAAAGACAACGAACCGGAGGATAAAAATGATCACTGTATCAACTCCTCACAGTATGCGTGGATTCCGCATCAAGTAAAAATCGGAAGTGATGTCAAATGAGACTGGGTGATTTTTTGAGAAACAAAATCAGGAACTTTTTACATATCGAGCCCGCCGCCAATCATCAGATCGTGCTGCAGCAGCGGCTCGATTTCTACGGAAATATCGCGCGCAACAAGCTGTGGTACCGCGGCGACAGCTGGGAGCTGTCCGATTTTTACGGTCAGCTCGACGTCAGCCCTACGCTGTTCTGGAAGGCGTCGTCGACGAAGGGCATGGAGATCCATAAGCTCCATACGGGGATCCCGAAGCTGATCATCAAGACGATCAGCAATATCATCCTGCATGATTACAACGGCTTGGAGATCACCGAGCCGACCGCAAAAGAGCAATGGGAAAAGATAGCGGATGATAATAAATTCAAAAAGCTGTTTAAAAGATTCCTCAAGAAGATCCTGATCGTCGGCGACGGCGCCTTCAAGGTGAGCTTTGACAGATCTCTCAGCGGTGATGTGCCGATCATCGAGTTTGTGCCCGGGGAGAATGTGGAGTTTGTTCGGAGCCGCGGCAGGATCACCGAGGTCGTATTTTTGACGACCTATAGCTATAACAACAGAAAATACACGTTCAAGGAGCGGTACGGCTACGGCTATATCTTCTATGAGCTGTATAATGATAACGATGAGCCAATCCCTACCGGCTTCATCCCTCAAACCAAATGGGTTGACGCGAAGGGCGTCGGTTTTGATAAGAGCGTGATGCTGGCGGTACCGGTCATCTACGGTGAGTCGGAAGCCTACGAGGGCAGAGGCGAGAGCCTGTACGAGGGAAAGTCCGACGCCTTTGACGCGCTGGATGAATCATGGAGCCAGTGGATGGACGCGCTCAGAGCGGGGCGGACAAAGGAGTATATCCCTGAGAATCTGATCCCCCGTGATCCCGATAACGGCAAGCTGCTCAAGCCGAATTCCTTTGATATCCGCTTCATCGAAGTGGCGCAGGATATGTCTGAGAACAGCAACAGTAAGATCACGACCGGGCAGGCGCAGATCCAACACGAGAGCTACCTCTCGACCTATATCACCGCGCTCGATCTTGCACTGCAGGGTATCATCAGCCCGTCGACCCTCGGCATTGACGTCAAGAAGCTCGACAATGCCGACGCCCAGCGCGAGAAGGAGAAGGCGACGCTTTACACGCGCGGCAATATCATCGAACTGCTCAGCGACGTTCTGCCCGAGTTGGTGATCGCCGCCGTGTGCGCCGGTCAGATCTGGCATAGTCAGCATGTCGAGAAGCCGACGGTCAAGGTCAACTTCGGCGAGTACGCGAACCCGAGCTTTGAAAGCCAGGTCGAGACTGTTTCCAAAGGAAAGACAGGCGGTATCATGTCCACCGAGGCGGCTGTCGAAGAGCTGTACGGCGACAGTAAGGACGACGAATGGAAGGAACAGGAAGTCCGCCGTATCAAGGAGGAGCAGGGAATCGTCACGATGGGCGATCCGCCTGCCGTCAATCTCGACGGTGACGCCTGATGTCGGAGGAGTACGATCTTTCGCGTGCGTTTGATCGGATCGAGAATTACCTGATCGATTCCATGATGCGGAATTTCAAGCACCACCGTGCGGAGGAGACCGCCGAGGGATATAACTGGGAACAGTGGCAGGCAAAGCAGCTCGAGGCGTTGGAGGTTTATCGTCGGAATAACAAGGAGAAGTTTTCCACAGAGTTCATCGAGCTGAACGACAGGGTCGGTGAGATGCTGAGAAGTACCGCCGCCGACGCCGGATATCGGCAGGAGCAGAAGATCCTCAAGGCGATCCAAAAGGGCTTCACCCCGACCCGACCTTCTTCCGCGATGCAGGCGTCGTTTTTCCAACTCAATGAGCGAAAGATGAACGCCCTGGTTAATTCAACGACCGATGATCTCGGCCGTGCCGAATTCGCCGTCCTGCGGCGCTCTAACGACGCTTACCGAAAAGCGATCTTCGGCGCCCAGACCTTTATGAATTCCGGCGCCGCTACCTACGAGCAGGCGGTCGACATGGCGACGAAGGACATGCTCAGCGCCGGCCTGCAGTGTGTGGAATACAGCAACGGCGCGCGGCATACGCTGCATGATTACGCCGAGATGGCGATCCGCACCGCCAACAAGCGCGCCTATCTGCGCGGCGAGGGCATGAAGATGCAGGAGTGGGGGATCTCCACCGTGATTATCAATCGACGTCACGGCGCGTGCGGACGGTGCGCGGACTTTGTCGGCATGGTGTTCATCGATGACGTCTATGCCGGCGGCAAGCCGTCCGATCACGGCGGTAAATACCCTCTGCTCAGTGACGCGATGAAGGCGGGATTGTTCCATCCGCGCTGTAAGGACAGCTCATCCCTGTATATCGAGGGGATCAGCACGCCGCCCGATCGGGAAGTACTGCCGAAGAAAGCGCAGGAAGATCTCACCGAGATCGAGCGCGCCGAACAGAGGGCAGCATACGGCAAGCGCATGGAGAAGATGAACAGGCGCCTCTCCAAATACGCCCTCGATCCTGACAACAAAAAGATGTACCGCGGCCGCGCCGAGCAGTGGGCGGAATATACCGAAAAATGGCAGTCATATCACGAAAAACAGCTTGCAAAAGCTGAGAAAAGTGGTATAATAAACATAACAGTTGATACTGTTGACGGTAGTGCAAAAGCTCTTTACGATAAATTGACCCGAGATGAACGAAAGGAAATCATCAGCAGGGGGCAAGCAGTAGATAAACCAGTCTTTTCATATGATACGGCTGAAAATAAGGCTATGTCATATTTACAGAACACACCTAAGATTGAAGGGGTATACGATGTGTGTTCGCACGGTACTCCGTATTCGATAGAGTTCTTCAGGCAAGATTATCCTGATGGCGATAAAAGGGCATACATTGATGCGTATACATTATCTGCGATCATCAAAGGTAGAAAAGATTATAAGGAATTTATTTCTCTATGCAAAACGAAAGGCTTAGATCCCTGTGTCAGACTACTGGCATGTGAAACAGGTCGTAAAAGTGAAGGAGTTAAATGCTTTGCAGAATTACTAGCTGAGCAATTAGGCGTATCGGTGCAAGCTCCTAATAAAATGCTATATGTATATCCCGATGGTAAATATTATGTAGGAAAAAGAAAAAGCGGAGCGATGGAATTATTTAAAAAGAGGTGGTGAACAGCATGAAAATCTTATTTCCGTTTATTAAAGATATTGACGAACTGACGCAGTCTGAATTTGAAAATTATATATCGGAAAAACCTCTTGAAAAAAAACAAACTGTATTGAGTTATTTAAAGAGGTTTGATATTTGTGCACATACCACTCAACCTGTTTTTGATAAGATCACAGGAGAAAAAGTATTAGACGCCGATAACGCAAGATCGGACGGATTATATACGTGGTACGAATCTGAAATATATCACTTCGAAAAATACAATTATATGATTTCCCCGGATTTCGTTGAACATGTACTTAGCAATATTAACCGCTCTCGATGAGAGCGGTTTTTTGATGCCCAAAAGGAGGTGATATGATGTGGAAAAAGCTGTAAAAGAGAAGAACGTCAAGCTGAAAGTCAAGCGTGCTTTTTACGACAAGACCGACAGCTTGAAGCTGAAGAAGGTGGGTGAGGAGTTGACTGTCAGCCCCGACCGCGCCGAAAAGTTGATATCGTTGGGTCTGGCTGAGAAGCCCGACGCCGACGCACAGAAAGCGACTGCTGAAAAGTAGTCGCTTTTGTTATGTAAAAAAAACGGTTGAGATTGCCACACCCTGCCGGGCTCGCAATGACAATCAAACTGCCCGAAGGCTTGAAACTACGGGAGGACACCGTGAAAAACTGAGTTGTATAGCGGTTGAGATTGCCGCGGCATCAATGCCTCGCAATGACGATTGATACAACAGGGGAGGACACCCCGAAAACTGATACAGAGAGACACTCTTACAACTGAAAGGAGCTTATTATGAGCGAAAACAATAACCAGAATCAGCAGAACAACCAGCAGAATCAGCAGAACCAGCAGGGCGGTAATCAGACCACCCCTGAGTTTGACTATGACAAGCTCGCAGGGATCATCAGCGGCAAGCAACGCGCCGATGAGGAAACGATCCTCAAGAACTACTTCAAGAATCAGGGGTTATCCTCTGACGAGATGAAGCAGGCGATCGCGGCGTTCAAGGATCAGAAGGCGAAGAACACGCCCGACGTCGGAAAGCTGCAGAGCGATCTGAGCACCATGCAGAACGCTTTGATGCAGGAACGCATCAACACCGCCGCGATGAAAGAGGCGCTCAAACAGGGCGTCCCGATGGCTTCTGTGGATTATCTGCTCCGCATGGCTGATCTGACCAACGTCACCGACGAAAACGGCAAAGTCAAAGACGACGCCCTCACCGCAGCCGTCAAGAAGGTCCTCGAGGACGTTCCCGCGCTCAAGGGTACCCAGAGTGCAGGTGGTAAAGGCTTTGATAGGATCGGCGGCAACGGCAAGGATGACGATGATGTCGACCAAGATATGCTTCGCGGCATCTTCGGCGTAAAAAAGAAATAAAAAGGAGAATGATATATGCCCTTGAATTATGTAACCACATTCGGTAATGTCCTCCGCGAACTGTACGGTCAGGCGCTGTTCAGCGACGATCTGTACCATTCCAATGAGGATATCCAGATCATTAACACCAAGAATCTGAGGATCCCCACCCTTTCGGTGTCGGGTTATAAGGATCACACCCGTGCCGGTCAGTACAACGCCGGCACCTACGAGAACGATTATCAGACCGTGACGCTTGATCACGACCGTGATATCGAGTTCGCTGTGGATCCGATGGACGTCGACGAGACCAATCAGGTCGTGTCGATCGCGAATATCCACAAGCGCTTTGAAACCAAACAGGCGATCCCCGAGCTGGATAGCTACACCTTCAGCAAGCTGTACGCCGAGGCTGTACGCGCCGGCGCAGTCGTTGATCATACCGTACTGACCGAGGCGAATATCCTCGGCAAGCTCGATGATGATATGGCTGCTATGGCGGACGACGGCGTACCGCTCGAGAGATGTATTCTCTATATCACCAACGGTTCCTACAAGCTGTTGAAGAACGCCCAGGGAATCCAGAGAGAGCTGAACGTCGGCGACAACGGCAACCGCGTCGATCGCCGCGTCTATACGCTGGACGATATCGGCACGATCAAGAAGGTTCCTTCCGGTCGCTTCATGACCGCTTATAACTTCACCGAAGGCTACGCTGTTGCCACTACCGGCAAACAGATCAACTATATCCTGGTTGATCCCGAGGCGCAGGTTTCCCGTGTGAAGTATTCCTACATCAAGATGTTCGAGCCCGGCTCCGATAGCCGCACTTCTGACAACTATCTGTACCAGAACCGCCGCTTCAACGGTACCTTCGGTATCGATGAGCTGCTGGCAAAGGGTTGCCGCATCAACGCGGCGTCGTAAGGAGGCGATAACATGCTGAGAGCTGTTAAGGAAAACCGCGAGTATAACATCGCCAACGATGTTGAGAAGGAGACGTACAGGGCACGCGGCTTTGATATTGTCGATGAGAAGGGCAATCTCAAGGAGCACGCCATCGGCAAGAAGGTGCCTTTGGAGGACTTCGAGGCCTTGAAGGCGGAGCGTGATAAGCTCGCCGCGGAGAACAAGGCGCTCAAGAAGGAGATCAAGGAGCTGAAGAAGATCGACGGCGGCAAGGAGAGCGATCCCGGAAAGGGTGAGTGATCGTGCCTGATCTCTATTCCGCTTTGATCGCAAATGATCACGAACTGTTGAACACTGTCCTTGCTGATACGGAGATTTCCTACAGCGAGGACATCCTCCCTGTCGTGAAAAGCGTGTGCGAGGATATCAACACGCTGACCTTCAACCGCATCACGGATTATGCCGCTTTGACGCAGTTTCAACAGAACACATTGCTGCGTGTGTGCGCTCGATTTCTGACCTTCAAGGACGATAATGCCGAGCTGCTCAGTTCAACGCTCAAGTCATACGCGATCAGCGGCGTGTCGATGAGCTTTGACGATGCGGCGGTGCTGCGTGTGGGCGGCGTGATCATTCCGCAGGAAGTATTCGGCTTACTGCGGCAGACGGGACTGACGTGCAGAGTATTATGAAGTATGTGAAATTAGTACCCGATTCCGTGTGCAGGATCCCGATCCACGTAAAACTGCACGGCGAAGGTCTCAGCGAGAAGGGCGAGCCCTTCACCGACTTTGAGGCGGATCTGATGTGCAATTACCAGGACGGCGCAAAGACTGTGATGACCGAGCAGAAGAAGCTGGTCGAAATCAGCGCAAAGGCGTATTTCAACGGCGATATCGCGCCCGATATGGCGGTGATCTCCGGCGGTGAGGTCAAGGTGTTCGGCGCAAGGCGTCATGTGTTGCGCGGTATCAAGGCTCGTAACCCCGACGGAACCGTCAATTATACCTGTTTGGAGCTGATCTGATGTCCGGATTTGATGTCAGTTCTACGGTTGAGATCGACATGCCTGCCCTGGACAAGCTCACCTCGTCCCCGACAAAGGCGCTGGAGCAGACTGCCGCGGCACTGTTGAGCGAGGTCAAGAACGCGGAGGTTTTTCCGTTTGAAACCGGTAACCTTCAAAATGAGAGCACCTTTGTGGATGACAGCAAAGCCTCATCCGGACAGGTCGATCTCGTGACCGATACGCCCTACGGCAGAAGGCTGTACTACCATCCGGAGTACAACTTTAACCGTGAGTTTCATGCAAACGCTCGCGGCAAATGGTATGAGCCGTGGCTCCCCGGCGGTCAACGCGAGGATTTTGCGGCGGAGACCTTTGCGAAAATATACAAGAAGGAGAACAACTTATGATCAGTGTGTTTGATGTTTTGACATGGTTGAAACGGGCTCCTGTTTATCACGAGTTGTTTCGCCGCGGCTACTGCGGCAAGCTGGATAACAAGCCCGACAAGGCGATGGGCGTTTATCCGCTCAAGCGCAGCGGCCGCCCATACCGCGCTTACGGCGGTCTGGAAAGCTATGAAATCGTCGGCATATCGCTGTTGATCCACTACAACCGCAATATGGAACAGTCGCAGTATGCCGCACAAAAACTGTTTGAATTCCTGTGTGCACCCTTGACCGACGATAAGGCGGTGATCACCGACAGGCGCCCTGACGCGCAATATCCCGATGAGGAGCTTCTTGCCTGTCCGGTTCGTTTCCCGAATGTCGACGGTGAGGTAACACGCAAAATCAAATATATCGATGTGACGGTTCCGGAACCCGTGTTTGTCGGCACCGACGACTTCGGCGTTTTTGAATTCGTCATAGAAATGGAACTTTATGTAGAAAAGGAGATTGAGAATAATGCCTAATACCCCTAATACCGGCGTTTTCCCTTGCTATGAAAATCAGTTTGCGATCGGCGCGTCGGGCAACGAAACGCCTGCTACGCCGATCGCGGATATGGAGGAATACTCCGTCACATTTGATAACGGCGTTGAAGAGTGGCACGCCTACGGCGAAGAAGGATGGGTCAAACGCATGATGACCTCGAAATCCGTCAAAATCAGCGTCAAGGGTAAGCGTAATGTCGGCGACGCCGGCAACGATACGGTGGCAAACATCGCTTTCGAAAATGGCCGCAGTGCAGAAAAGAACTTCCTGTGGACATTCCCCAGCGGTGCTACAGCACTGTTCAAGAGTGCTGTTGTCAGTGTCAGCGCTTTGGGCGCCGCCGCGGCTACCAACGTCGGACCTCTCGAATTCGAGGTTCAGAGCAACGGCAAGCCCGTCTTTACCCCCGCGGCATAAGGGCCGTAATCAATCAGCGGAGCTGTCATCAGGCAGCTCCGTATTTTTATACCACAAAGGAGAATGAACAATGGCAAGAGTCATTGATATTACAGAAAAACTCAATTTTGAGGAGCGTCCTCGCATCAAGATCAAAGGCGAGGAGATAGAAATCAACGATGCCGCTGTTGACATGCTGAAGATTATGCCTCAGTTGACAAAGCGTAAGTTAAAGCCTGATGATATCAATCTTATGTACAAGACCTTGTTTCCCGAAGAATCTCAAAAGAAGATTGAGAGCTTTCGTCTGAATTTTGAAGATTTCAGCACTGTTGTATTGCAGGCAGCCGCCGCGCTGGATGGTGACGGTGAGGGGGAAACGCAGACCCCTACTACGACCTGATCGAAGATTATGATGTAATTGTCGCTTCGATGATGAAGCAGTACGGGGTCAGGATGTACTCCAAAGATTTCAGGGAGATGAAGTGGGAAGAGTTCAAGTCGCTTTTGATTGGATTGGACGCGGATACCCCGTTGGGGAACCTGGTGCAGATCCGCTCGGAGAATGATCCGAAGATCCTCGAACATTTTACGTCTGCTCAACACAGAATTCGTAACGAATGGATCAGTAAACATTCGCGCGTTAATATGAGCGACGCAGATCACCAGCAGTTCCTCTCCCAGATAGAGAACTACTTTAGCAGTTTATGAGGTGGTGAATGATTGAGTAGTATTGGTAAGATCAACGTTTATCTTGTACTGAACAAACAGCAGTTTACCAGAGAGATAAAAAACGTTCCACACGAGGTCAACGCTGCAGGTAATCGAATCTCATCAGCATTCAGCAAAATCGGAAAAGCTGTTGCTGCGGCTTATTCAGTGAAAGCTGTTATAGCTTTTACCAAGAAGATAATAGAAACAACTGCACAGATCAAGGCGGCAGATTCTCAGTTTGAGCAGACCTTTGGCAGTCTGTCAGACAGTGCGACCGCCGCGATGGATAAGGTTGCCAAGGAGAGCGGTATCGTCAAGAGCCGCCTGCAGGGCGTCGGTACCTCGATCTACGCATTTGCGAAAACGACAGGGATGGATTCCTCTAACGCGCTGAAAATGATGCAGGAAGCGCTGCAGGTCACTGCCGACAGCGCCGCCTATTATGATCGCTCTCTCGAGGATACCGCCGAAAGTCTGAAATCCTTCCTCAAGGGTAATTATGCCAACGACGCCGCTTTGGGTCTCTCGTGTACCGAGACCACACGAAATACCGCGGCAAACAAGCTGTACGGTAAATCCTTCAAGGATCTGTCCGAAGCTCAGAAGCAGCTGACACTGCTGCAGATGGTCAAGGACGCCAACGCCGCCTCCGGCGCACTCGGACAGGCGGCACGTGAATCAGACGGTCTCGAAAACGTCCTCGGCAACCTAAAAGAATCATGGAACCAGCTGCTTGCAACTGTTGGTAAGCCAATTCTGAATATTGCCGTCAACGTGATCCAGCGAATAACTGTGTGGATTCAACGGATGACCGATGTTGCAAAGGCGGCAGTATCCGTTTTGTCTGATCTGTTCGGCTGGCAAACTGACGATTCCTCGGAAAGTGTACAACAGACATCCGAGGCGATCGGCGGCGCTGCTGATAACCAGGCAGAGCTGACGAAGGAAGTCAAGAAGACCAACGATGAGGTCAAGCGTGGCTTAGCGTCATTCGACAAACTGAATGTAATCTCTCAGTCAAAGAACGATTCCGATAACGACAACGACAACTCCGGGATCGATAATCCGCTTGCTTCAAGTATTGGCAATTCAATCGCTGCGGATGTGGAATTGAATACCGATGATGCAAATAAGAAACTTGATGGGCTTAAGACAAAGTTTAAAAAGCTGTTGCAGCCTTTAGTTGATTTTTATAATCAACGAATTAAACCGATCATCGACAAAGTGAAAATATTCTTTGATGATCTAATTTTAAAGATATCGGAATGGTGGAACAATCTTAATCTGGAACCACTGATAAGCGGGATCGAACACATTGTTGACAAGATAGGCGAACTTGTTGATGTGTTACTTCCACAGATATCTTATATTGTTGAAAATGTAATATTGCCTGTTCTATCACTTGTTATAGAACATATCCTTCCGACAATTTTAGATCTGGTTGCGAATATTATTGGCTTTATTACCCCCATAATCGAAGGACTTGGAAAACTGCTCAAGCCCCTATGGGAAAATATTCTTTTCCCTGCTTTGGAAAAGATTGCAGAGTGGTTTGAAAAAATCGGTCAAAAAATCGGCCCTCACTTAGAAGAATTGGGCGGCAAACTCGGTGTGCTCTTTGAAAAGCTGACGCCTATCGTTGAAGTAATATCAAAAATACTCGGTCCGGCTATCGAAGCAGTGTTGGATATTATCGGAGGAGAGGCAATGACTGTCCTTGAGATCATCATCGACACTATCGGAGATATCGTCGATGCTCTCGGTGGTTTAGCAGATTTTATATCAGGCGTCTTTTCCGGCGATTGGGAAAAGGCTTGGGACGGTATGGCGGATTTTGTTTTAGGTATTGTGAATGTCATAATTGATATTCTGAACGGCTTATGGCAAGGAATCTATTATGTTGTTGCGCTTATCGGAAACGCGATCGGCGGCTTAATCAAAGGTCTCGGCTCTTTGTTCGGGCAGGATTGGGGTTGGGAAATGCCAACGGAAGCTCCGTTGATTCAGCACTTAAAAATCCCCTCTCATGAAAGCTCCGGTGGAGGTTCTCACAGCGGTGGCGGTCGTGAAATCGGTCACTACGCATCCGGTGGTGTTTTTACCGCACCTACACTTGCTATCGTCGGTGATAACGCCGGCGCCGGTAACGGTGACCCCGAGGTCGTCTCTCCGTTGAGCAAGCTGCAGAACATGATGAACGCCGGAAATCAGTACGACACAACACTGCTGCAGTCGATCCTCGATTACCTCAAGCGTCTGTATGAACTGTTTGTGACCTACACGAAGAACGGCGGCAACACCTATCAGTTTGTCGCGACGCTGAACGGCAAGACCTTATTCGAGGAGTTCGTCGAGCAGGTTCGGTTATATAAACTGCGTCACGGCACACTGCCGTGGTAGGGGAGGGATGAGTATTGGCAAACAACTATGAAGGATGGATCCTCAAGATCAACGGTAATCTGATCCCCGGTAACTACTTTACCGATTATTCATCCACTCCCTCTCAGCGGCAGGAATCTGATGCACAAGTCGATCAGACGGGTGTTCTCCACAGGGCGACCATGCCTCACACCCGATCGTCTATCCGCTTTACAACACATATTCTGACGCTGGATGAAAAGATCGATCTGCAGAACCGTATGGGATATGCCTCTTCGCACCAGCGCAATGTCTATGTGGAATACTGGAACGATGAGACAAACAGCTATTATTCCGGGACATTCTATCTCCCCGATGTGGAGTTCTCGGTGATGGACTTTAACGCTGACACGATCCTATATAACCCGATATCGTTTGAGCTGATCGAGTATTGATGAGGTGAGAACATGATATCAGAATTATATGCGATTGATGATCTGCTCGTCAGCAGTTACGACAACATCGTTACGATCGGGATTCAAAGCAAAGTCACAGGTGGGTGGAGCGATCCTGTGCCGCTGGATCCGTCCAATATTGTATCAGAGAGCTTAGAAATCGAGCAGTCGATCTGTGATGATCAGGAGCTCAAGATCGGCGGCTGTATTCCGTCTCAGCTGACTCTCAGCCTGGTCGATGTCGCCGAGGATCTCAGCGGTAAGCAAATCGTCGTTACGGTACAAAGCCGATATCAAGGGGGGATATATCCCTCCGATTCGCTGTACCCGAGGGACGATTTGTATCCGAATACTCGTATTACCGATCCATATGTGCTGTTTGTCGGCCCGATCTATTCGTGTAAAAAGACAAACAATTATCATATCAAGAAGCTCATTGCCTTCGATCGGATGTATTATCCTTCCTCGATCAAATGCAAGAACCGTGTGTATATTTATGTGCACTTGCATGACCAACAATCATCTCCGGACTTTAGTTTTTTTGATATCATGGGATGGTTCTTCTCAAAAGCAAGGATTCAGTTCGATCGATCGGAGTTAATCAATAAGAATACAATCCTTCAAATGTACGATACCTACTGGCAGGAGGTTGCCGACAACAAAACGACCTTCTTGAATCTGTATCGATGGTTATGCGAGCTCAACGGCGTGTTTCTGATCGAGGATGCTCCGACAGATATCACAGGCGTTCGTGCACGCCCTCGCGTGATAGCGCCTTACCAAACGATCAACCGGATATATGATATCTCATCCTATTCGATCGACGGATTTGATTATGATGACTTTGTCACCAAAGAGATCCGATGTGTACAGTTTGAGTATAACAAAGGTAAAAGAATCGGATTCTTCCACGTTGATCCCTATGA
Organism: uncultured Eubacteriales bacterium; assembly: GCA_900320995.1. Classification (GTDB taxonomy): domain Bacteria; phylum Bacillota; class Clostridia; order Oscillospirales; family Acutalibacteraceae; genus Ruminococcoides. The sequence goes on along the minus strand of ONUI01000006.1, from coordinate 2,232 downwards.
AGAGTACAGTCGTTACGATTCAGAGAACGCCATTTTGAATAGTATTGAACTCTGGAATAATGTTGAGCCGATCATCGAGAATCTTGAAGAAGCCAAGTCATCTGATCATGTCGCTAAGATCACCGGCGCTGTGTATCGATACCGCCCGTTCAAGGCGTCGATATTCAACCGCTGGTGGGTGCAGGTCGGCGATCGGATCCGACTTCCTACCAATGATCCCGAGGTCCCGTTTGTCGAGAGCATTGTTCTCTCCAGAAAGATCAAGGGAATGTACGGTCTGACGGTTGAGATCGAAGCGAAGGGCGTTGAAATCATGGGAAAGGAGAACGATGAAGAAATAAATGAATCGTTATAACAAAACAGAATGGAGAAACGGACAAGCTCCGGCACTCAGTGCCGAAAACCTCAACAAGATCGAAAACGGACTCGAGGCTGTTACCAATGAAGTGATCAAATCCGTTCAAAATGTTCAACTTATAGGTTCGGATCCCTATCCGAATGTTAACAGCGCTACCGCAAACGACGTGGCCTATCGTGTCTTTGTTTCAGGAAGCGGAAGCCCGTGCGGATGGCTCCGCTTTTGCGGTAGTAAAAACTATGTCGATGTAGAGGTTGCGCAAATCCGTTGGGATATGGATGGAAAGTTCTACAGAAGGAAGGGTATTGCAAATAGCGGCACCGTAACATGGGATAGCGCTTGGGCAGCGTTTGAGCCGGGAGGTGGTGTTTTCAAGATTAACGAAAATACCGTTCCCGAATCTGCAAACTGGGGTGATTCGATCCCCGAGAGTTATGCAGGACAGAACGGTGAAGCGGGAGAGCTGGCATTTTGGGAACATGACGATGAATTTTGGGGGATTTTCGGTGTAAATACAGATCCGAGAACCGGCATTATCTATTACGATTGGCTGAAAATTTCGACTGAAATTGATATTTCCGATTTGAAAACAGAAAAAATGTCCCATGCTCCCATCAACCCGACCGCCGAACAGATTGCTGCCATGTCAACCGGTCAGCTTTACGGTGATACTGTCAATCATAAGGGAACCATCAAAGGCGGTCAGTCGTTTTACGATACCGAATATATTGATACTGCCCTCGCTCTCAAAGCGAATACTCAGGATGTTGCCAAATCCCTCAAGTATGCGGTAGTAACAATCGACCCAAATGTTGACGCTGCGGATCGTAAGCTGAGTGATCTTGAAAACAATACCTATTCATGGGTTGATTATTTACCATGAGGAGTCCCTCGTCAAGTTACGGTATGCAGCTGTGGATATCCCCAAAGAATCTATATTGCTATTCCAGACGCTGCGCTATCCAAAGCGGTGAAGTCGCATGGACGGAATGGTACGCGATGACGGATTCTACTCTGACGAAGGAGGGCGTCGCCGCTGACGCAAAGGCTGTCGGAGATGCGCTGGCAGATATTGCTGCAAACTACAAGTCAGGCGCGGTATACTATTCCTTCGGCGACTCTTCGACAAAAGGTCTCATCGGTACGTGGGACGGCTCTATTTCTAATAGCACAAAAGTCTACCCAAACGCTGTAGCCTCCATGCTGCACATGACGCTGCATAATCTGGCTGTCTCCGGTCAGGGATTGATCGGCGATTGGGGACGTGCCAAAGCGAATAAGGGGATCATAGAGATGATCGCCGACCTCGATATGAGCGACGCGTCGCTCATCACTGTCGGCTGGGCGTACAACGACGACTATGCCTACGGCGTCTATGGTAATCCTGCTGATATGGGAAGCTATACTGATGTGACAACAGTTGATGTTACCGACACAGAAGCGGTGAAGGCGCTGATCAGCTACAGCAGCAACGGAAATCCGAAGTCATACGGAACTACCGTTATCGGCTACTACTACACTATCATGAAGCTGTTACAGACAAAGTGTCCCAATGCTCAGATCGTGCTTGTGACCGGTTACGGACATCCGGGAGGAAACCGTACTCAGCAGATCAACGCGACCTTGATCGACCAGTTCTCGCATACCTTCACCTTCAAAGACGGCGTACATACCGTGAAGGAACTCTATGACGAACTTGAAAAGATGGCGCATCTTCATGGCTGGTGCTGTGTGAATCAGGCAAAGGGCTGCGCATTCAACGAGTTTAACGCTTCTGTGATATTCGGCGACTTCGCACACCCTACTGAAAACGGTTACGCCGCATACAGCAATAACCTCGCTCCGAGGATCGCAAGTTATTACGCTAACAGAAG
>ONUI01000115.1 GCA_900320995.1 uncultured Eubacteriales bacterium | reverse complement strand
GCACATCACCAAGGGCGAGCGCGTGTTCATCCTCGGCGACAACGGCTGCGGCAAGACGACGCTCTTCCGCATCCTCAACGGCAAGCTGCGCCCCGATACGGGAGAATACGAATACGGCGCGATGGTGGATGTGGGCTACTTTGACCAGATGCAGGAGAACCTGAATCTCAACAACACCGCCATCGACGAGATCTGGAACACCTATCCGCGCATGACCGAGACCAAGATCCGCACCTCATTGGCGGCGTTCCTGTTCAAGGGTGACGAGGTATACAAGCCCCTTTCCGCCATGAGCGGCGGCGAGAGAGCGAGGATATCGCTGTTGAAGCTCATGCTCGGCGGCTGTAATCTGCTGCTGCTCGACGAGCCGACCAACCACCTTGACTCGAACTCACGAGAAGCCTTGGAGGATACCCTGCGCGATTATGAGGGCACGCTGCTGATCATCAGCCATGACCGCTACTTTATCAACAAGCTCGCCGACCGTGTGCTGGCGATGACAAAGGACGGCGTCACCGAGTACCTCGGCAACTACGACAACTATCTGGAGCGCGTCACACAGCAGTCCTCCCCCGCTCCCGATCAGCCGCAGAAGAAAAAAGCGGAAAAGCCGCTGAACGATTATCAGCTCAAAAAACTGCGCCAGAGTGAGGAGCGCAAAAGAAAGACCCGCCTCGCGAAAACAGAGGCGGAGATCGAAGAGTTGGAAACGGCGACCGAAGAATTGCAGACAAAGCTCGCCGAAGAAGCAGTGCAGAGCGATTATGAACAGCTCATGGAGCTGACCGCTCAGCTCGAAGAAAAGCAGGCGCGGCTGGAAGAATTGTACGAGCTTTGGGAAGAATTGCAGGAGGAATAAGTGAAAGGCAAGGGTATCGCGCCCTTGCCTTTGTTAATCAGGATCATAATGATAATCACAAGACTTTGAAATCTGTCTGAAGATATCATCCGATACGTCATTTGTAAAAAACAGTTTAATACCCCAATTAGTCTCATCAGCATCATTAGGATCATCGTGTTGTGTGTAGAATATAAGATACTTAAGATTAACTGTATTCTTGTTTGCGGAAACCTTATCAATTCCATAATGCACATCTGGAATTGGTCCTGTTTGTATATGCTCTATACGAATACTTTTAAAATTGTTACTATAAGCATTTGATTCAACAATACCTTCTAATCCCAAATCGATATCGGGAACTGAATTGCTTTGAAATACCATTATCTCTTTGCTTCCGTTTTCGCTGTCTTGATAAAGGTATAATAAGTTGTTTTCCGTAAAAGCAGCTTTCCAACTATCAGAATATTGAAAGGAGTAACCATTAGGCAACTGATGCGTGTTCCAGTTGGAAGTGTCATAATGAGAGATGCTGCAACCGGATAGTATAAAAAGAACAACAATAATGAATGGTAAAGCTTTTTTCATGCTTATTGCCCCTGTTATTACAATTGTTTTTCATATCCTACAATTTTACGCAGGGTAAAAGTCAAGATTTTTTTCAAAATTATTTTATACAAAAGCTGTTCCAAAGTTCGACAGCTTCATTTTCATTAATGATTATTACTTTTTATAGATCTCGGTGATCGGGGCTTCTTCCTGATAGATCTTGACGTACTCGCTCGGGGCGCAGCCGTAGACGCCCTTGAACACGGTGATGAAGCTCTTCACACTCGGAAATCCGTTTTCCAGCGAAGCGCGGGTCTCGCTCATGCCGTTCTGCTGGATATCGATCAGGGTGTTTTCCAGCCGCACGGAGTTGAGATAATTCTTGAACGTCTTTCCCGTCATCGCCGAAAAATAGCGCGAGAAATAGGTCGGCGTCAGACCGACAAATGAGCTGATCTCCTCCAGCGTAATCCGCTCGCGGTAATTGTCCTTGATGTAATCGATCGCCTTGGCGATGTAATCAGGGCCGTTCTCACTGCGCACCGTATCGGGATCGAGCTCGCGCGGTTCTCTGCATTTGGTGAACAGATTCATCAGGATCTGTGCCATGGCGCAGGACATCTTCAGCTTAGAGAATTCCGAGGGATTCTCCGCCTCAAAGACCAGCGCCTTGAGCAGGTCGCGCACACGCGCGCGGGTCTGTTCATTCTTATTGACGTCGAAATAATAGTTGTCGAAGTCGGGGAAATACGACTTGATGTAATTGTAGGAGAACAGCACCACCAGATACTTGACGGGTTCATCGGGCTCCTTGCCGCAGGTCTGGTGCACATCCTCACTGTTGATCAGAATGTAATCTCCGCCGTAAAGATCCTTGTCCTCACCGCCGAGATTCGTCCACATACAGCCGCGGATGATATAATCGATCTCGAGATTCTTGTGCCAGTGTTTGTTGGTGAAGCAATCACGACCGGGCTTTTCATACAACATCACTTTACCCGGCAGATTGTCATCCGCAGTCACGATCTCATACTTTCCCTTATAGTTAGCAGCCATGATCTCACCTCGCTTCTATCAATGAGTCATTGCGAAGCCCTGAAAAGGGCTGTGGCAATCTCACAGATGATGATGACTTGTATTTATATTACCATATTTTGTCACAATAGTCAAATTTTATCTTGATTAGCGGGTTTTGTTATTGTATAGTAATAGAAGAAAGATTTGGGGTGAATGACATGAAACGGATCTTATGCGCCGTATTGGCGCTTGTGATATTGCTCACCGTCAGCTCGTGCAAGCTCTATACGCCCAAGCAATACGCGGAGGGTGAAGCGAACGCCAAGCTGATCGTGCATTTCATCGATGTGGGACAGGGCGACAGCATCCTGCTCGAATCTGACGATGAATTCGTGCTGATCGACGCGGGAGAACGCGGCAGCGGCGACACGGTATCGAGCTACATCAACGAGCGCGGCGCGGATGAATTGAAGTATGTCATCGCGACCCATCCCCACACCGACCATATGGGCGGTATGCGGACGGTGCTCAGCGATATCGCTGCGGAGAACTTCATCACCGTAGAGACCGACTGCGCCACCAACACATGGATCAAGCTGCTCAAAACGGTGGAGGAGAAGAAGATCAATTATATCGACGCCAAATCAGGCGACACCTACACCTTCGGCAGCGCGAGCTTCACGATCTTAGCGCCGAATTCCGACAGCTACGACGGCTACAACAACTACTCGGTCGTCACCAAGGTCACCTGCGGCGACATCAGCTTTATGCTCACGGGTGACGCGGAAAAGGAAAGCGAATATGAGATGGTTTCTTCCGGCGCCGATCTGCGCGCCGATGTTCTCAAATGCGGCCACCACGGCTCGTCCACCTCAACAACCGCCAAGTTCCTCAAGGCGGTGAACCCCTCCTATGCCGTGATCTCCTGCGGCAAGGATAACGATTACGGTCATCCGCATAAGGAGACCCTGCAAAAGCTCAACGCGCTGGGTACCACGATCCTGCGCACCGATCAGATGGGCACCGTCATCGCTTATACCGACGGCACGGGGCTGAGCTTCAGCGCCGCCAACAACAACCTGCCCACCGAGATCAATCAAGCAGAAAAAGATGGCGCGAACGCAAAGGCGGCTCAGCCGCTGACGGACAGCTATATCGGCAACAAAAACAGCCGTGTCTTTCATCTGCCCGACTGCAGCGGCGTCAAGAATATGAATGAGAAGAACAAGGTCACCTTTGACAGTCGTGAAGAGGCTGTCGAAGCAGGCTATCATCCGTGCTCCTCGTGCAATCCGTAAGACATCATGGATAACCTATTTACCTTTAACGAGCCCAACGTATGGACGGCGCTGGCGGAATCCGACAAGCCGGTCGTCCTGTATGGAATGGGCAACGGCGCCGACAAGGTGCTGGATGAATTGGAAAAACGGAATATCAAAGCCGCAGGCGTGATGGCGAGCGACGATTTTTGCCGCTATCAGGAATATCGCGGTTTCACCGTGCAAAAGCAGAGCGATTTTGAAAAGCAGTTCGATGATTTTGTGATTGCGCTGTGCTTCGGCAGTTCCCTGCCCGACGTGACGACGCACATCCGGCATGTTGCCGAACACCACAGGCTGCTCGTTCCGAATATCCCTGTTGCAGGGAAAGCCATAATGGATGACCGCTTCATCGCGCAATATCGTCAAAAGATCGGGCAGGCATATTCCCTGCTTGCGGATGACCAATCACGCAAGGTGTTCAAGGGCGCGCTCGACTTCTGCTATACGGGCGTGCTGAAATATCTCGATGCGATCGAGAGCGATAAGGACGAGGTGTTTGAAAAGATCCTGCGGCTGAAAGATGAGCGCTATCTCGACCTGGGCGCTTACCGCGGTGATACGGTGGACGAATTCCTGCACTATACGAACGGATACGGAAGTATCACCGCTGTCGAACCGAATCCGAAGAATTATCAAAAACTGTGTAAGCATATCGCCGATATCCCCAACGCGACCGCGCTCCATGCCGGGATCGCCGACCGCGTCGGAACGATGACGATCAGCAAAAAGGCAGGTCGCATGCCGGTTCTGGGCAGTGCAAACGGCGTAGCAATCCCGGTGACGACTGTGGATATGATCGACTGCTCCCCCACCTATATCAAGATCGATATCGAGGGGATGGAGCAACAAATGCTCAGCGGAGCGGAACACACATTGCGGACGATGAAGCCCAAGCTGAACCTCGCCGCCTATCACCGAACCGAGGACTTTTTCTTGCTGATCAACCGCCTGCACGACATCAACCCCGACTACCGCATCTATCTGCGCAAGCACCCATACATTCCCTGCTGGGATCTGAATATTTACGCGGTATAATTATGGTTGGGATTGCCACGTCATCGGCTTGATTGCCGATTCCTCGCAATGACATTTTCAATAACAAAGCGCTCCCGAATTCGGAAGCGCTCTTTTTATGCTTTCTTTGATTGTGCAGGGAGCTTGATATTGATCAGCACCACAGACAGGAACACCAGCGCGACGCCCAGATAGCCGAAGGGCACATTGAGCGGTTCGCTGAACACCACCGCGCCGATAATCGTCGCCACCACGGGCTCGACCGTCGCGATGATGGACGCGGTGCTCGACGCGATATACTTGAGCCCGAGCGTATAGAACACATACGGCAACACGCACGACACCAACGCGAACAACAACGCGTAGCCCGCACTGCCCCAATCGGCGAACACCACCCTGACGACAGGGCGAATGTCCGTCACACACAGGCAGAACACCGCTGAGAACAGAAAGGTGTAGAGCGTGATGGTGAACGATCGAATACAGCGCGTAGCAGATCCCCGATCCCAGTCCGAAGAGGAATCCAAAGAGAGTGACGCTGAGCGTCCCGCCGATCACGCCGGTCGTCATCGCACAGCCCAAGACCGCCAGCACCAGTGAGATCGCCTTGGGGATCGTCATCTTCTCTCTGAAGAAGATCAGCGAGAACAGCATGACGAACGCGGGCGCGGTATAGAGCAGGACTGCCGCGACGGATAGGGAACTTAATTCTATTGAAGAAAAATAACAGTAGGTAAACAGCCCGACGCTGATCACGCCCGAGCCAATGAAGATCCAAATATCTTTCAGGCGAATGATAAACAAACTTCGTTTGTAGATCAGCACGAACAGGGAGAACAGGATCGCCGCGATCACCATACGCACGGCAACGGTCTGCATGGCGCTCAGTCCCAAAGCGTTATACCGCCGCACGAAGATGCCGATACAGCCCCATAGGGTACCGGCAAGCAATACAAAGAATACTGCAAGTTTCTTCATGTTTCCTCCAAACTGCTAGGGTATCATTATACCCCTCAATAATATTCGGCACGTTTCCAACGCCCCCTCTGACGAGGGGGTTGGGGGAGAGATAACGCAGCTTTACAGTAACATACTATCCTACTGACCCAATCCGAGGATTCAATACCATTACACACGGTATTGAGTCAAACGTTTTTTCACTGCAATAACGCTTCGTTATCTCTCCCCTGCGTACAAAAGATCTGCCCAAAGATACCGACTGCACGCTTGCCCCCTCGTCAGAGGGGGCTGAATATCTTTTCATTCACTTTTCATAAAATCCTCAATCGTCAATTCATCCTGCGCGCACGCGAGCAGCAGCTTCATATACGCACACTCGGGCGCGATATCATAGAGCGGGATCGCACCCGAGTCGATGGCGTCGACTGTAGTTTGATAGCGTTTTCTGCCGCTGTGGAGCGGCGCGAGGAATACCGGGAGCTTGGGATGCGCCTGCATCCACGGCACAAAGCGGTCGGCATCCAGCGTCGCGCTGTGGTACAGCGTATGCAATACCGCCCTCACACCGTCTTTACCGATCCGGCTGTAATCCTGCATGGGATACGGGGTCAGCAGCAGAACATTGTCACTGAGCCGCGGCAGATGATCGCGGTCGAACACCCGCGGGATTTGCTGTGCGATATAGGGGCGCTTCTCCTGCAAAGCGCCGTTTTCAAACACGCCGTAAGCGCCGTGGAAGCTGTCGAAATTATCGAAAAAGTCCGACTGTCTGAGGTCGGTGGCGGCGTGTACATACAGCACGCCGTCCGTGTTGCGGTACGGCACCAGCACACCGCGCGCGCCCTGCCCAATCAGGTCGACGGCACAGGAAAAGTTCTCATATCCATTGCTGTCGGGCGCGGTCAGGATCTTGTTCGCCGCGACGATCATCACCGCGATCGGACAATCGCCGAGCAGCAGACCGACAAAAGCGGAAAGATAAGCGAGACTGTCGCTGCCCGCCGTGACGATCACGCCGTCATAGGCGGCGGTGTCGACATCAAACAGCGCCTTAGCCAGTGTGTTGCAATCATCGCAGGTAAGGCTTTCGCTGAGGATGTTCAGCGGATGAACGGTATCGAACCGAACGTCACGGTGCTCCGATCTATAGCGGTCAACGACAGCGCTTTTGCCGTCCGGGCGCACGTTGATGCTGCCGCCGTCAAAGGATGAGCCGATCGTGCCGCCGGTCATGATCAGTAAAATGTTCATGGTTAACTCCTATTGAATGCCTCCCTTTCCTAAGGGAGGTGGCAAATTGACCTGTCGATTTGGTCGGAGGGTTGCTGCGTTTAATAATCAAAGATTTATTCGTATTATCAACCCTCAGTCGACATTCGTCGACAGCTCCCTTAGGGGAGCCTATAGAGAAGCCCGCCGAAAAGGCGGGCGTTACTTTTATGATGCGTTTTATTTCTTCTCTAATTCCTCGAGAATGACTTTCTTGATGTTGGGAGCGGTGAGTCCGAAGATATCCAGCAGTTCCTTAGCGGGACCCGAATAGCCGAACTCATCATTGACGCCGATCCTGCGGACAGGCACGGGGCACTCGGAGGAGGTGACCTCGCATACCGCGTCAGCCAAGCCGCCGATCACGTTGTG
>ONUI01000073.1 GCA_900320995.1 uncultured Eubacteriales bacterium | reverse complement strand
ACGGTAGAAACGCGCGCGATATCTCTCTTGACCGCAGTAATACGCATCGGGTTCTCGAGCTGGTTGATCGCAAGCTGGAAGCGAAGATTGAAGAGCTCCTCCTTGAGCTCCTTCAGTTTAAGCTCGAGCTCGCTCGGGGTTAAATCTCTTAATTCCTTAGCAGTCATGCTTAAACCTCCTCTTCCTTCTTAATGAACTTGCACTTGATCGGCAGCTTGGCAGCCGCTAAGCGCATAGCCTCTCTTGCTGTCTCCTCCGGAACACCGGCGATCTCGAACATTACTCTGTCGGGCTTGACGACAGCTACCCAATACTCGGGTGAACCCTTACCGGAACCCATTCGGGTCTCAGCAGGCTTTGCTGTAACCGGCTTATCGGGGAAAACGTAGGTGACCTTGTTACCTCTGTAGGCGCGGCCTGTCATTCTGCCTCTGTGAACTCTTCTGTACTTCACACGCTTAGGCATCAGCATTATTTTCTGCCCCCTTCCCTATTATCTCTGCGGGGTCTTCTCTCACCGCGGTTGTCGCGTCTGTCCCCGCGTCTCTCGCGTCTTTCTCTGCGCTGCTGGCTGCCGGCGTTGTCTCTGAGGACCTCACCGCGATACAGCCAAACCTTGACGCCGATCTTACCGTAGGTAGTGTTCGCCTCGGCAAAACCATAGTCGATGTCGGCGCGCAGGGTCTGCAGCGGGATCGTACCCTCGTGGTACTGCTCGGATCTTGCGATCTCGGCGCCGCCCAGACGACCGGAGCACTGTGTCTTGATACCCTTAGCGCCCAGGCGCATGGCTCTGCCGATAGACTGCTTCATCGCGCGGCGGAAGGAGATTCTTCTCTCGAGCTGGGAAGCGATGCTCTCTGCGACGAGCTGTGCGTTGAGGTCGGGGTTCTTGACTTCTACAATATTGATAGCGACGGGCTTGCCGAGCTTCTTCTCGCACTGTGCGCGGAGCTTCTCGATCTCCGCGCCGCCCTTACCGATGATCATACCGGGCTTGGCGCAGTGGATGTGAATACGGATCTTCTTGCCGTCTCTCTCGATTTCGATCTTGGGAACGCCTGCTGCCGCAAGCTGCTTCTTCAGATCACGGCGGAGGTTGTAGTCCTCAACCAGTGTATCGCCGAAGTGCTTCTTGTCAGCGAACCAACGGGAATCCCAATCTTTGATGATACCTACACGTAAACCGTGCGGATTAACTTTCTGGCCCATAACTCTACCTCCTTATTCTCTTTCCTTGAGCACCAGGGTGATGTGCGAGGTCTTCTTATCGATGCGGAAGGCTCTGCCCTGTGCACGGGGACGGATACGCTTGAGTGTGGGGCCCTGGTTTACATAGCACTCAGCTACGTAAAGACTTGCCACATCCATATCGTGGTTATTCTCAGCATTTGCTACAGCGGACTTGAGCAGCTTTAACAGCGGCTCGCAAGCGGCCTTGGGAGTCTGCTCAAGAATAGCCTTCGCGAGCTTTGCGTCCTTACCTCTGATGAGGTCAAGTACAACGGAAACCTTGCGAGGTGAGATACGGACATAATTCAAATATGCCTTACTTTCCATTCTCTGTACTCTCCTTTGCCTTACTTACTAGTCTTGGAACCGGCGTGACCGCGGAAGGTACGGGTCGGAGCGAACTCGCCCAGCTTATGACCTACCATATCCTCGGTGACATATACCGGAACATGCTTTCTGCCGTCATGAACAGCAAATGTGTGTCCTACAAATTCGGGGAAGATCGTCGAGCTTCTGGACCAAGTCTTCAGAATTCTCTTCTCGCCCTTTTCGTTCATTTCCTGAACTCTTTTGAGCAGCACCGGCTGATCCTTTTTTCGTACTTCTACTCATAAATCAAGTTCCTTCCTTTCTGCCTTACTTGCTGTTTCTGCGTCTTACGATGAGCTTATCGGACGCCTTGTTGGATTTTCTGGTCTTATAACCGAGCGCCGGCTTACCCCACGGGGTAACAGGGCCGGGACGGCCGACAGGGGATTTACCCTCACCACCACCGTGCGGGTGGTCATTCGGGTTCATGACAGAACCGCGGACGGTCGGGCGGATACCCATGTTTCTCTTACGACCGGCCTTACCGATCTTGACGTTCTCATGGTCGATGTTGCCGACCTGGCCGATGGTGGCCATGCAGCTCTCGGGTACGTTTCTCAATTCGCCGGAGGGCAGTCTGAGAAGTGCGTAGCCGTTTTCCTTCGCCATGAGCTGAGCCATGTTGCCCGCGGCTCTGGCGAGCTGAGCGCCTCTGCCGGGATAAAGCTCTACGTTATGGATAAAGGTACCGGTGGGGATGTTCTTGAGCGGAAGGGCGTTACCGGGCTTGATATCCGCGGTCTCGCCGGCTACGACCTTGTAGCCTACCTTCAGACCCTGGGGCGCTGTGATGTACGCCTTTTCGCCGTCCTCATACTCGACCAGCGCGATGAACGCGGAGCGGTTGGGATCGTACTCGATGGTCTTAACGATACCTTCAACGTCAAATTTCTGTCTCTTGAAATCAATAATACGGTATTTTCTCCTGTTGCCGCCGCCTCTGTGACGAACTGTGATGCGACCGTAGCTGTTACGGCCTGAGTGCTTCTTCAGAGGCTCGAGCAAGCTCTTTTCGGGAGCGACCTTGGAAAGTCCGGAGTAATCCGTAACCGACATATTACGTCTTGCGTTTGTTGTCGGCTTATAAACCTTAATAGCCATGTTATTTCACTCTCCTCATGATGGCTTTGCGGGATGATGGCGCATCCCATACATTCTTGCCTGTGTGATTAATGATAGAATTTTATTATATATCCCTGCTTCAACGCAGCGATATCACGCCTCGTTGTCCTCCGCTGATCCTCGTATAACTCCTACTCGTCTGATCCGCGCCGTCGCTGTTCGCGACTCTGCGGCTCAGTCCTCGTCCGTCGTTATCCGAGGGCTGCGGACCTCGGCGCACAGGCTTACATCATGCCTTCAAAAAACTCGATCGGTTTGCTGTCGGCAGTCAACTGTACATAGGCCTTCTTCCAGCTACGGGTGTAGCCCTCGAAACGACCCTGTCTCTTCAAACGGCCGCGTACATGAACGGTGTTGACCTTCTGTACCTTAGCGCCCTTGAAGAGCTCCTCTACAGCTCTTGCGACGTCTATCTTAGTAGCTTTCTTCGCTACCTCAAAAACATATTTCTTCTTGGTAATGTCCTGCATCGACTTCTCAGTGATGATGGGGCGGATTACGATATCTTGAGCAATCATGCGTATACCTCCTCGATCTTGGTGAGCGCGTCCTTCGCGATGATCAGCTTATCGGCATTGAGAATGTCATAAACGTTCATCTCGTTTACCTGAGTGGTCTTGACGCCGGGGATGTTGCGCGCGGACTTGATCGCCTTTTCGTCAACCTCGGGCAGAACAATAAGCGCCTTCTTCTCAGAGCCTACGGCCTTGAGCATCGCGGCAGCCTTAGCGGTCTTGATCTCATCAAAAGCGATAGAATCGATGACGATGATCTCTTCAGCCTGAGCCTTGCTCGATAAAGCGGACTTCATAGCGAGTCTCTTTACCTTCTTGTTCACAGAGAAACGATAATCTCTGGGCTTAGGAGCAAATACGACGCCGCCGTGGTACCACTGGGGAGCGCGAGTCGAACCCTGACGAGCACGACCGGTACCCTTCTGTCTCCAGGGCTTTCTGCCGCCGCCGGAAACTTCGCTTCTGGTGAGTGCGGACTGTGTACCCTGACGCTGATTAGCGAGGTAGCTGACTACCATCTGGTGCATAACAGCCGCGTTCGGCTCGATGCCGAAAATCGATTCTGCAAGGTCTACGGAACCTACGTTCTTGCCCTGCATATCAACAACCTGTACGTTAGGCATGTGATTTCCTCCTTCCTTAAGCCTTTACGCTGTCTTTGATGACAACGTAGCCGCCGTTCGCGCCCGGGATGGCGCCCTTGATGGCGATGAGGTTATCCTCAGCGTCGATCTTGACAACGGCGAGATTCTGAACAGTGACCTTCTCGGCGCCGAGGTGGCCTGCCATCTTCTTGCCCTTCCAAACTCTGGAGGGAGAGGAGCAAGCGCCCATGGAGCCGCCGTGACGAGCGTTCGGGCCGGTACCGTGAGATTCCTTGAGTCGAGCGAAGTTCCAGCGCTTGATAACGCCGGCATAACCTTTACCCTTGCTCTTGCCCGTGACGTCGACCTTGTCACCTGTTTCAAATACGTCTGCCTTGATGACCTGACCCAGCTCATAAGCGGCACAGTCATCAAATCTGAATTCCTTAAGAACTCTCTTGGGAGCTACGTCAGCCTTCTTGAAGTGACCCTGCAGGGGCTTTGTGACGTGCTTCGGCTTTACATCGCCGTAGCCCATCTGGATGGCTGCGTAGCCGTCGGTCTCAACGGTCTTGACCTGTGAAACGACACAGGGACCCGCCTCGACTACGGTTACGGGAACTACTTTTCCCTTTTCGTCGAAGATCTGTGTCATACCGATCTTCTTGCCGATTAATGCTTACTTTTCCCTTTTCGTCGAAGATCTGTGTCATACCGATCTTCTTGCCGATTAATGCTTTCTGCATTCTGTATATCCTCCTTTTAGGTTATTGGTCGGCTTTCGCCGACATGACCCTGTCTGCGTGGTAGGTTGAGATAATCTTTATATAATAGGTTGGGTTAATACCGATTATAATTTGATTTCAATCTCAACGCCGGCAGGGAGCTCTAAGCTCATAAGAGCCTCGACTGTCTTGTTGGACGGTCTTAAAATGTCGATCAGGCGCTTGTGGGTGCGCATCTCGAACTGCTCGCGGCTGTCCTTATACTTATGAACAGCGCGCAGAATGGTAACGACCTGCTTCTCGGTGGGGAGCGGGACAGGACCCGATACTCTCGCGCCGGTACGCTTAGCGGTAGCTACGATTCTTTCTGCGGACTGATCAACCAGCTGGTGATCATAGCCCTTCAATCTGATTCTGATTTTTTCCTTGACTGCCATATCTTCGCCTCCTAAATATTGTTTGGGTCGGCACGACTGAAGCCGAACTTTTCAAACACCCGTCCGGGTGTTCCTACCCCATCCGTTAAAAAAGCCGATAGCCGCAAAACGGCAACCGGAAGCACAGTGGCGCAGTAATGACATAGCAACCCCAATGTCATCAAAAGCTCAAACTATTCTTTCGCCCGGTTTAAAATCGGACATACTCCACGGAAAAACCAACGCTTTCGCGTTGCAACCTCCCGCTTCATCGCATATCTTGTGCAGTCACGCAGGGTTTATTATAGTATATAAGAACTGAAATTGCAAGAAATTACAGAAAATTTACATTTGAGAAATACGACGATATTTTTCGGGTGTTTTTATGCAATTTGCATAAACCGTCTATATCTTGTGTGTCAATCCTCCTCAACCACAAGGAGAATCTCCTTTTTCGCCATTCTTTCCCATTCTAAAACTTTATCAAAAAAACTTGATTATGTTCAAGCGTGACGATATAATAAGGTAAATATCCATCGGAGATGATAAAATGAAAAAATGGCTATTACTAATCCTGACTGCCGCTTTGATTTTCAGCCTGTGTGCCTGTTCTAAGGATCATATCGAGATCGATCCCGAGCCGACCGCCGTTAATACCGCCGCCCTGCGCGGCGAGTTCGACGCCGCGTGCGCGTATGTTGAATCCGCTGCCGATGTGAGCAAGATGAAAGCGACCCTGCAGGACGATGAAAACGGTCTGTTTCGGCACTGGAACGGATTCAGTGAAGAATACGACGAGATCGGACTTGGTTTTAAGTTAGAAGATAACGTCTTCACGCTCGGCACGACCACCGTCAGCGAGCTGACCGCGCTCGGCTACAAGCCCGATACGGATATCGAAACCTTAGAACCCAACACCGTACAGGGCTTCAGTATCACCAAGGGCGACAAATTCTGTAACCTTGCGGTAGACAACAGCACTGATCAGCCGCAGAAATTTTCGGATATGCCGATCGTGCAGTTCAACGGCACTTCTCCCGAGAACGGCTGTCTGCCTTTCACTTACAGCGGGATCACCTGCGGCTCCACGCTCAAGGAGGTGCTCGACGCACTCGGCACGCCGAAACTCAACATCACCGTATTGACCGACACGGCAGGCACAGAGATCGGGCTGAACTATCTGAACGCGACAACCAAGGACGATCTCGATACGCTGGAAATCTATTTGAGGTATGACAAAGACAAAGACACTGCGTTAGTCACATCTATTATCCTCAACCGTGTGGTTGGCGGTGTCTAAGGACAAAGAACATCCGAATAATCATTATATATGTATAAAGGCTGCTGTTCAACGCGAACAGCAGCCTTTCCTTATAATAATATACTTATCAACCCTTAAAATACTTGACCGCCGACTCAAACATCCTGATGTCGTAGTTGCCGGGTACATTTTGGTACAGACCGCTGTTCCAGCGCTCGGAGTGTCCCATCTTGCCGAATACTCTGCCGTCGGGCGAGGTGATTCCCTCGATCGCGTAGACGGAGTTGTTCGGGTTGAAATGAACGTCGGTGGTCGCGTTCCCGGACAAATCAACGTACTGGGTCGCGATCTGGCCGTTTGCGGCTAATTCTCTCACCAGCTCTTCGCTTGCAAAGAATCTGCCCTCGCCGTGCGAGATCGGCACATTGTACACATCGCCGACATTGGTCAGGCTCAGCCACGGACTCATATTGGACGCCACGCGAGTATGCACGATACGGCTCTGGTGGCGCGAGATGGTGTTGTAGGTCAGGGTCGGGCAGTTCTCATCGGTGTCGATGATCTTGCCGTAGGGCACCAGACCAAGCTTGATCAGCGCCTGGAAGCCGTTGCAGATACCGCACATCAAGCCGCCGCGGTTATCGAGCAGATCGGTCACGCCCTCTTTGACTGCCGCGTTGCGGAAGAAGGCGGTGATGAACTTCGCCGAACCGTCGGGCTCGTCGCCGCCGGAAAAGCCGCCGGGGATAAAGACCATCTGCGCTTCTTTCAGCTCACGTGCAAATTGTTCTACACTCTGACGGATGCCCTCGGCACTCAGGTTGTTGATGACGAGGATCTTCGCGTCAGCGCCCGCGTCAGCCATCGCCTTGGCGGAATCGTACTCGCAGTTGGTACCCGGGAACGCGGGAATCAGCACCTTGGGTCTTGCTGTTTTGATGATCGCCGTCGGACGATCCTTCGCTTCATAGCTGAACGTCTCGACCGGAGCCTTCGTATCTTTGATGTTGCAGGAATAAACGCCCTCGAGCTTATCCTCGTATATCTTTAATATATCATTTTCCGCGACGGACTCGGCGCCGTAGGTGAATTTGCCGTCGTCGGTGATCGAACCAATCAGTGTACCGTCGAGCGTTTCATCCGTTTCGATCAGGAACGCGCCGTAGCAATAGCCAAAGAGCTTATCAAGTTCGATCTCCTCGTTGAAGCTAAAGCCGAAGCCGTTGCCGAACGCGGATTTCATGACCGCCTCGGCGATGCCGCCGATGGTCGGCGTGTACGCGGCGCAGACCTTGCCCGTGCGCATCAGGTCGGTGACCTTGTTGTACAGCGCGATCAGGCTGCCGGTCTCAGGCAGACCGTTTTCATCATAATCGGGAGCGAGCAGATATACCTTGTGACCTGCCGCCTTGAACTCGGGAGAAATGATATTCTTCACCTGATCGGTGGTAACGGCGAAGGATACCAGCGTCGGCGGGACGTCGAGATCCTCAAAGCTGCCAGACATGCTGTCCTTGCCGCCGATGGAGCCGATACCGAGGTTCATCTGCGCCTTGAACGCGCCGAGCAGTGCCGAAAGCGGCTTGCCCCAGCGTTTGCCGTCCGTACCGGGCTTCTCAAAGTACTCCTGGAAGGTGAGGTACACATCCTCAAAGGACGCGCCGGTCGCGATCAGCTTGGAAACACTTTCCACGACCGCCAGATACGCGCCGTGATAAGGGCTTTTCTCGGTGATGAGCGGGTTGTAGCCCCACGCCATCAGGGAGACAGTGTCAGTGTGCTTCTTCTCCACGCTGACCTTCTGCACCATCGCCTGGATCGGGGTGAGCTGATTCTTGCCGCCGAAGGGCATCAGCACCGTGCCCGCGCCGATGGTGGAATCAAAGCGCTCGGAAAGACCGCGCTTGGAGCAGATATTCAGATCGGAAGCGAGCTGCTTCATATTCTCGGCAAAGCTGCCGTCGATCTTCTTTGTATAGTCTTCGGGAGCGGCGGGCGTGATATCGATATGCTTCTCCGCGCCGTTAGAATTGAGGAACTCGCGGGAGATATCGACGATCTTGCTGCCGTTCCATGTCATGGTGAGCCGGGGCTCTTCCTTGACCACGGCAACCGGGCAGGCGTTCAGATTCTCCTCTTTCGCCAGCGCCAAAAACGCGTCGACGTTCTCGGGCTCGACGACGACCGCCATGCGCTCCTGTGATTCGGAGATCGCCAGCTCCGTGCCGTCCAGACCCTCGTATTTCTTGGGAACGGCGTTGAGGTCGATATCGAGACCGTCAGCCAGCTCGCCGATCGCGACGGACACGCCGCCCGCGCCGAAGTCGTTACAGCGCTTGATCATGCGGGTCGCTACACGGTTGCGGAACAATCTTTGCAGTTTTCTCTCCTCGGGGGCGTTACCCTTCTGCACCTCAGCGCCGCAGGTCTCTACCGAATGAGCGTTGTGCGCCTTGGAAGAGCCTGTCGCGCCGCCGATACCGTCGCGTCCTGTCGCGCCGCCCAGCAGGATGACCACATCACCGGGAGCGGGAACCTCGCGGCGGACATTCTCAGCGGGAGCCGCGGCGATGACCGCGCCGATCTCCATACGCTTCGCGGCATAGCCGGGATGATAGATCTCGTCCACGATGCCGGTCGCCAGACCGATCTGGTTGCCGTAGGAGCTGTAGCCCTGCGCGGCGGTGGTGACGATCTTGCGCTGCGGGAGCTTGCCCTCGATGGTCTCGGACACGGGAACGGTCGGATCAGCCGCGCCGGTCACGCGCATCGCGCCGTAGACATAAGCGCGTCCCGAGAGCGGATCGCGGATCGCGCCGCCGATACAGGTCGCCGCGCCGCCGAAGGGCTCGATCTCGGTGGGATGGTTATGGGTCTCGTTCTTGAACAGCAAAAGCCACGGCTCGGTCACGCCGTCGACCTCGACCTCCATCTTCACGGTGCAGGCGTTGATCTCCTCGCTCTCGTCGAGCTTATCGAGCTTGCCGTCCTTTTTGAGCTGACGGACGGCGATGGTCGCCAGATCCATCAGACAAACGGGCTTGGTTCTTCCGAGCTGTTCGCGAACGGAAATATATTCTTCATACGTTTTTTGTAAAAGCTCATCTTCGAACTTCACGCTGTCGATCGTGGTCAGGAAGGTGGTATGACGGCAGTGATCCGACCAATAGGTGTCGATCATGCGGATCTCGGTGATGGTCGGGTCACGGTGCTCCGACTGAAAATACCGCTGACAGAAGGCGATATCGTCGATATCCATCGCCAGACCGTAGTCCGCTATGAACTGAGCGAGTCCCTCTCTGTCGAGATGATTGAAGCCGTCAAGGGTCTTGACGGTAGTCGGGATCTCATATTGAGCCGTCAGGGTCGCGGGCTTCGTGAGTGCCGCCTCACGCGCCTCGACGGGGTTGATGACATATTTCTTGATCTCAGCGATCTCGGCGTCGGTCAGATCGCCGTACAGGACATAGACCTTTGCCGAACGGATCGTCGGGCGGTCGCCCTGCGAGATGATCTGGATACACTGGGCGGCGGAATCCGCGCGCTGGTCGAACTGACCGGGCAGGAACTCCACACCGAAGACAGTGGCACGCGCGCCTTTTTCTATTTCGATCTCAGGCGTCGCGATATCGAGCTGCGGCTCGGAGAACACCGCGCCGACAGCGTAGTTGAACAGCTCCTCGGTGATATTCTCCGCGTCGTAGCGGTTGATGACGCGCACATCGGTCAGGGACTTGATCGACAAAAGCTCGTTGATCTCGCTGAGCAGGGCTTTTGCCTCATTCTGCAAGCCCTCTTTCTTTTCTACAAATACTCTATAAACCATTTCATCCTCCGTAGGAATCAAATAGGCTTCCCCTTGGGGGGGAAGCTGTCAGACAACGTCTGACTGATGAGGGGCAGACTTTTCCATTCTTACCCCGAATTCAGTTGCACAGAAATATCCCCTTACAAATGGTGATGTACAACACTCTTTGAATCATTGATGAAAGGATAGGTGATCCCCTCATCCGTCACCTTTGGTGACACCTTCCCCCCGAGGGGAAGGCTCTTGCTCTTACTCTTTCGCTTTCAGTGCTCTTTGACCGATATCGTGGCGGTAAAAAGCGTTGTCAAACCGGATCTGCTCCACCATTTTGTAGGAGCTGTCGATCGCTTCCTGCAAGGTGTCCGCGATCGCGGTCACGCCTAAGACGCGTCCGCCGGAGGTCAGGAGCTTGCCGTCCTCACACTTAGCGCCCGCGACAAATACACAGTCGGCGATATCCTCGGGGATGGTGATCTCGTAGCCCTTTTCATAGGATACGGGATAGCCCTCGCTCGCCATGATGACACAGGCGGCGTTTTTATCCGCGAACTCCACTTCCGTCTGAGCAAGCGTACCGTCGGTAGTGGCTTTCATGATGGTGAACAGGTCGGATTTGAGCAGCGGGAGAACGACCTGTGTTTCGGGATCGCCGAAACGGCAGTTGTATTCGATGACCTTGGGGCCGTCCTTTGTGATCATCAAGCCGAAGTACAGGCAGCCCTTGAAGGTTCTGCCCTCGGCGTTCATCGCGTTGATGGTCGGCAAAAAGATCTTTTCCATGCACTCCTTTGCGACCGACTCGGTGTAGTACGGATTCGGAGCGACCGTACCCATGCCGCCGGTGTTCAGACCCGTGTCGTTATCGCCGGCACGCTTGTGATCCATCGAGGAGATCATCGGCACGACGACCTTACCGTCGGTGAAGCTCAACACGCTGACCTCGGGGCCTTCGAGGAACTCTTCGACCACGATGCTGTTGCCGCTCTTGCCGAACTTCTTGTCCTTCATGATGGAGATGATCGCGTCCTCTGCCTCTTCGCGGGTCATGGCGATGATCACGCCCTTGCCCAATGCTAAGCCGTCCGCCTTGATGACGGTAGGGATCGGAGCGGTCTTGATGTATGCAAGCGCCTTGTCCGCATCGTCAAATACTTCATAAGCCGCGGTGGGGATGCCGTATTTCTGCCCTCGATGATCGCGGCTTCACTGCGCGGGCCGAAGCAGGGGACGCCGTGCGCTTCGAGCGCGTCGACACAGCCCAGCACCAGCGGATCGTCGGGCGCGACGACCGCGTAGTCGATGCTGTTCTCCACGGCGAAGGTCACGATGTTGTCGATATCCGTCGCGCCGATATTGACGCACTGTGCGTCAGCGGCGATACCGCCGTTGCCCGGCAGGGCGTAGATCACATCGATCTCTTGATTCTCTTTCAGTTTTTTGATGATGGCGTGCTCGCGTCCGCCGCCGCCTACAACTAATACTTTCATGGTCATTCTCCTCTATACAATCGGGTGCGGGTGTCCCGCCCGGAACTTGCTCGCAGAGCAAACATCACTTCATCGCTGCGAAGCACCTTCACTCGGCATAGCCGAACATCACTGTGACGCTTTGCGGCGCAATCAATGGTGGAACAATCTCATGCCCGTGAACGCCATCGCCATGCCGTATTTGTCACAGCAGTCGATGACCGCATCGTCACGGATGGAGCCGCCGGGCTCTGCGATATATTTGACGCCGCTCTTGTACGCTCTCTCGATGTTGTCGGAGAACGGGAAGAACGCGTCCGAACCGAGCGCGACGTTGTCGATGGTATCGAGATACGCTCTCTGCTCCTCATCGGTGAAGGGAGCGGGCTGCTCGGTAAAGTATTTCTGCCAGTTGCCGTCGGCGGTAACGTCCTCTTCATTGCGGTTGATATAACCGTCGATGACGTTGTCGCGGTCGGGACGGCGGATATCCTCGCGGAACGGGAGGTTCAGCACCTTGTCGCTCTGGCGGAGGAACCAAGTATCCGCCTTGGAGCCTGCCAGACGGGTGCAATGGATACGGCTCTGCTGACCCGCGCCGACGCCGATCGCCTGACCGTCTACCGCGTAGCATACGGAATTGGACTGGGTATATTTGAGGGTGATCAGTGAGATGATCAGATCGCGCACAGCGCTCTCGGGCATCTCTTTGTTCTTGGTCACGATGTTCTCGAGCAGCGCGCGGTTGATCTCAAAGTTGTTTCTGCCCTGCTCAAAGGTGATGCCGTAGACCTGCTTATGCTCAACGGGATCGGGAACATAGTTCGGGTCGATCTGTACGATATTGTAGTTGCCTTTTCTCTTGGATTTGAGGATCTCGAGCGCCTCGGGCTCATAGCCGGGAGCGATGATGCCGTCACTTACCTCACGCCCTATCATCTTCGCGGTGGTCACGTCGCAGACGTCGCTCAGCGCGACCCAGTCGCCGAAGGAGCACATACGGTCGGTACCGCGCGCACGCGCATAGGCGCAGGCGAGCGGGCTGTCATCCAGACCCTCGATGTCATCGACAAAGCAAGCCTTTTTGAGCTTATCGGAAAGCGGTACGCCGACAGCCGCCGAGGTGGGACTGACGTGCTTGAACGAGGTGACGGCAGGCAGTCCGAGCGCCTCCTTGAGCTCCTTGACGAGCTGCCATGAGTTGAACGCGTCAAGGAAGTTGATGTAGCCGGGTCTGCCGCACAGGATCGTGATCGGCAGATCGGAACCGTCGTGCATAAAGATCTTCGCGGGTTTCTGGTTGGGATTGCAACCGTATTTCAATTCAAATTCTTTCATTGATAAAACTCCTCTCTGATTTGACCCCCTTTCCTAAGGGGGCTGTCGCCATAGCGACCGGGGGTTGATACGCAAAATCAAGATGATTTTTCAAAGAATATCGTAATACAACGATCAACCCTCCGCCCTATCGGGCACCTCCCTTAGAAAAGGGAGGCTATTACCCGTTCTTATTGACCAGACGATTCTCTTCCTCGCCGGTCTCGAGGTCGATGTATCTGACATACAGCGAGATCTTGTTGTTCTCGTCCAGCGCGTTCCACAGTTTGTCGGTGAAAGCGTCGATGTCGTTGTCGATCGCGACTCTCTCGGGTTCTCCCTGAAAAGTCGGGATCGGGTTGCCGTCGCAGACATAGGTGTGGATGAAGTGACCTATGCCCGCCTTGGACGGATAGCTGTACAGATAGCGCGCGCAGTCGCTGCCCTCGGGGTCGATGGACTTGAGGATGGACATCTGATAGCTGAAATCGCCGTCCTCAAAGGTCAGCATACCGCTGATACGGGGTGTGAGGTTCGGCGCGTCGGGCTCGAACTCACGGCTCTTGAGAGAACCGTTGAAGCACTTGCCGTTCTGCAGACCCTCATAGATGGTGTCGGTCTGGTCGCCGTTGGTGACGATCAGGTTGTTCTCATACTCGCGGATCGCCGCATAGATGATCAGCGAGGGATCCTCGACCTTAGATGCGTCGAAGGGCTCGGTGAATACCGCGCCGTCGCGCTCGGTGAATATACGGTTTCTGGAATTGGCGCTGCGACCCATGATGAAGTAAGCTGTCGCCGCCTTGGTGCCGTCGGCAGTTTTGCCGATGATGATGCCTCTGCCCGGATAGGTGTTGCCGTCGAGCAGCTCGGCAATATCGTTGATTTTATAGATGTTCATTTTCATATACCCCCAAAATAATGATTGAAACCTTATAAGCCTCCCTTTTCTAAGGGAGGTGGTGCGAAGCACCGGAGGGTTGTCACATATGTAAAGATGGTTTTCTGAAACAGCGATCAAAACGCAACCTATCAACCCTCAGTCGCCTTGACACAAGTGTCCGGCGACAGCTCCCTTAGGAAAGGGAGCCTATCGTATCAGCGAAGCCGAAACCTTTTCGACAGATTCGGGCAGGATGATCCACTCCGCCTGCTCCATGACGCGTCGTTGCAGGAGCTCGGGTGTGTCGCCGTCCTTTACCTCGACCGCCTTTTGCGCGATGATCTCGCCGCCGTCGGGGATCTCGTTGACAAAGTGGAC
>ONUI01000075.1 GCA_900320995.1 uncultured Eubacteriales bacterium | reverse complement strand
TGAACGTCATCGATCTGCTGAAGAAATGCGAGCAGGGAAAGAACTATAAGATCTATGCGGTCGTCGCGCCGTCGATCTCCAGCCAGTTTACTTACGCAAAGCTCGGTCAGGTGATCACCGGTCTGAAAAAGCTGGGCTTCCATACGGTCGTAGAAGCCGCTCTCGGCGCGGATATGGTCGCGCAGGCGGAATCAAAGGAGCTTGCGGAAACGGGCTTCTTGACCAGCTCCTGCTGTCCTGCCTTTGTTGAATACATCAACAAATCCTTCCCGGAGCTCAAGCCGAATGTCTCTCACAATCTTTCGCCGATGGCGACCATCGCCAAGTACATCAAGGATACCACGCCGAACGCGAAGATCGTTTTCATCGGACCGTGCACGGCGAAAAAGATGGAGGCACAGCTCGACACCGTCAAGCCCTATATCGACTCCGTGCTGACGTTCGAGGAATTACAGGCGCTGTTTGACAGCCGTGATATCGACCTCACCGCGCTGGAGGAGGGCGTGCTCGACAACGCCTCGTACTTCGGCAGGATATTTGCCCGCTGCGGCGGATTGGCCGACGCGGTTGCCGAGGGCTTGAAGGAGCAGGGGTTGGATGATTTTGAGCTGAACGCGATCTCCTGCGACGGCATTGAGGAATGTAAAAAAGCGCTGACGCTGAAGAGCAAAAATGTTCTGAAAGCGAACTTCATCGAGGGCATGGCGTGCGTCGGCGGCTGTATCGGCGGCGCGGGCTGTCTGACCCACGGCGCGAAGGACAAAATGCAGGTCGATAAATACGGACAGGAAGCAATGGAAAAATCCATTCTCGACGCTATTTCGATCTTGAGTTAGTTTACACAACTAACGCTGTATATGAAAAGGGATGCCGCAAAACGGACAGTTTGGCGGTATCTTTTTTTGGTCGACAAAAAGACGGTAAGTATCGTAAGATACCTACCGTCTTCATTAATGGTTTATTTGATGTGATTCGGAGCCTTTGCGGGTGCCGGGATCAGATCGGTTTGCCGATGCCCTCGGGCGCTGTCATCTTGTTCGCCCAGCGCTGGATCCATGTCGCGTCGATGATCGTGACCTCTCCGTCCCGATCGACGTCCGCGAGCTGCAGCGCCGTACCGAGCAGCGTGAGGAGATGCACATCATGACGCTGGATGGTCGTCGCGTCGATGATATCGACCTCTCCGCTGAGATTGGCGTCGCCGAGAAGCAGGGCGCCTGCGGTGACGGTGATCTCAACATTTGTGCTGACGCTGCCGCAGCTGACGGTGACCACACCGGTACCCGGGGCGATACCCTTTACCAGACCGTTTTCATCCACGGTGATGACGTCGTCATCCTCTGTGGAATAGGTGTACTTCGCCTCAGAAGCCGCCGAGGCAGGAGTGACAGTCGGCATGATAAAGCGTTCGGAGCCGAGCGGAACGGTGACCGCCTCCGCGGATACCGCGGCGACCTCCTTGGGAACGGGCTTGACGAACTGTCCGATACCCAACTCGTCGAGGAAGTTGTACGGCTCATCGCCCTTGACCTCAGTCCAGCCGATACCGTCCTTGGGCGTGATCGCCAGCCTGAGATTCGCCGAATTGGTACCGTATTTATCAAAGATGCTTTCGGGGATATCGTCGCTGACAAAGCTGAGCTCCACACCGGAACCGACGCCGATCTCGGGGATCTCGATACCGCCGTAATTGATGTAGAACGGGTCGACGTCAGGCACGTCGCGATTCATGACGTCCGCCTGCGCCGCCATATCGTTGAAGATGAAGTCGAGCTCATCGCCGCCCTCATACGGCGCGTTACCGGTATTGGTAACGGTCGCGGTGACATGGTAGCAGGTGGTATCGTTATCGTCGGTGAACAGCTGTTCGGGATCGGCATACGCCAGATCGATCGACAGACGCGGCGAGCTGGTCAGCGATGCGGACTCGGAGCGATACTTTCTTTCTCCGTTTTCTTCGATCTGATAGTAGAACAGGATCGGCTCATTCGCGAGATCGGCGTCCTTCGGTACGGTGTACTCAAACTCGGCTTCCTTCTCTTCTCCGGCAAGCCATACGGGATATGTGACCGAGCCAACCTCTTCACTCTGTCCGGCTTTTATCAGCGCCAGCTTGACGTCACGACCGTTGGAGAAGCCGCCGTTTTCAGCTTTTACTTTGATTTTGATCGTTTCACCGGGGGTAGGCAGATCGTCGCTGACCGTGATCGGGTCTTCGTAATCCACACCGAGATAATAGTCGGAATTGATATCAAATTCCGAGATGACGAAGCGGTTGTTGATCGCTTTCATTCCGGTGCCTTCTTCTTTATCGCCGAAATCGTAGTCGAAGGAATTGTATACGCTCAGGATGTTGTCCTTGTTGATGACGAATGCGTCGAACTTACCCTTATAGTAACCGGTATCGGATCCTTCTTCCTTGTTGCCGCCGGTCGTCAGATATGCCTTGTTGCCCCAGAAGCCGTGCAGGATATGGATCGGCTTGTCGAGCTGTTGGGTCATCGGCGTATTGTTCGGACCGAACTGAACATTGTTTTCGCTGTCGGTCACTGCCGCTTTGTCGATCTCTTCAACCGAGTCGACCTGGAACTGTCGTCCGCGGATCTGCTGCTGAGCGCCCTCGGACTGCGTCCATAACGCGTACAGCGAACCGTCGTCTCCGGCATATACCCTGAAGTCCTCACCGACCGTATGATCTTCGTCGTCAGTGATATATTCGGGCTTCATCGCGTCGCCGACCAGCGTGTCGCTCCAGTTCTCGTACTCGCACTGGCTGTACAGATTCTCGATATTCTGATAGCCGTAGCGGCCGTTACACTTGAAGAAGAGCAGGGTATTTTCATCGCCCTTATAACGGAGCTTGACAAACTCGGGGTTCGCTGTGACAAGATCCTCATCGGCTGTCATGATGGAATCCTCGATGCCGAGCGATCCATCCTGCTCCTCGGAATAGCGGTCAAGATACATCTTATTCTTTGTGCCGTAGTTCTCTTCATTATAATCTGAGGACGTCAGCGATTTTTCGACCGTCAGAGAGTTTTTGTCGGCACTGATCATGGATACCAGCACCTCATCCCCGTAAAGGGCAACATCATAATCCGTGAGGGTGTTGCCGTGGATATCCAGCTTTTCGGGCTCAGTGAAGCTCGGACGGCTGTCGTGAAGGTCAACGGAGCAGGTGTTGAGCGAGATCGGCAGGTTGTTGAGCTGCTGCAAAGTCGTGTCGCTCTGTACATTGGATACGTCGATGCTGTTGTAGAATAAATGCACGGTTCCGCCGAACGGGTTGTAGACGCCGCGGAGTCGGTCAGGCAGGGAGTTGGGTTTAGTGTCGACGATATCAAAATCGGTAAACTTGTCGGTCTCTTTATCATAGACAACAGCCGCGACCTTGAAGGAGCGAAGCGCGCTGTCTACCGAAGCGCTCTGGTAATCTTCCACGGTACAGCTCTCCCAGACGAGAAGCAGCTTATCGTCACAGTCGATAATGCTGACGTCGCCGATGAGATCGTTGCAGTTCATCAATCTCTGTACTCTCTCGTCATCAAGCGATAATTCGTTGTCGTCGATCACCTCATCGATGGGATCGCCTTTTTCCTCGATCTCGTTTGTGACGGTATCATAGATATAGTATCTGAGACCGAATTTTTCGTTGTCCGCGTTCATGACGGAAGCGATCAGATATCGATCCTTTGAGAGCTGACCGATGACAGGCGACATCTGGGCGGTGTTCTTTTCGGCATAGGTCTCGTGACTGAAGATCGCCTGACCGTCGGAGCCGGTGGCTGCGATCTCTTTATCTCTGTTGAAGTCGTCGTCATAGACGTCCGACGCCTCGGCAAGGGTGAGATCGGAGAGCTTGGTGTCCGCCAGCAGATCGACGCCCTCCTGATCGAGGAGATTCGCGCCGACCGAGGCGAGCTTCGCGTCGGTATCCAACAGCACCTTCTCCTTGATCTTCCATGTTTTATCGACCTTGAAGAAGAGCAGCTGCGCGTAGACGCCGCCCGCTACGGAGCAGGTCATCTTTCCGTGATTGGTTCCGCTGATCCGGGATACCAATCCGAAGTCGATATGACCTCCGATCGCCGCCAGACCGTCAAAGCCGATGCCGACGCCCATCTGTATCTTGAAATTCTGAGAGAATTCGCCGTGTGTATCATAATAGTAGCTGTTGTGCAGCATAGAGGACTTCCAGTAGCCGTCCGTTTTATTGTTGGGCATATGGACAAGATATCCGACGTTGTCGGCGGAGATATCAAAGTAGACGAAGCACGGGATCGCCACTACGGTAAACGGGATCGAGATCCGTATGCCGAGCTTTCCTCCGAGCAGGAATACGCTCGCCGTATAGCAGCGCGCTCCGTCGTCGGTCGTATAGTATTCCAGCTGATAGGCAAAGCTGATGGTGATGCTGATCTTTGTGCTGGTTTGCAGATTTTGGGCAAGTTCGCCGGGGCTCTTGGTGATGATATCGGCGAGCTTTTGCCATTGCTTCGCTACGCTGGCAGCGCCCCATGTTCCCTTTTTCTCAGCGGTATCGGTTCTTGCGATGCTGACCTGTACGCCGATCTCAAGGCAGTACAGATCCTTGCCGGTCTTTTGATCCTTCTGACCTGTCGCGGTATCGCTGTAGGTCGGCAGGAATCCGTAGATAGAGAACATCGGGCTGATCGGGCCGATGCCCGGCGCGGAGGGCAGCTTGCTGTAATGAGGCGCTCCGGTCGCGGAGAGATCGGCGCCTGTCGCGGCGAGGTCGGAGCCGGTTTCGGCAGGACCCTCATCGTCATAGAAGCCGATATCGGGCATATAGGACATGACCTTGTCGATGTTCGCGCTGACAAAGGTGTAGCCTACCTCATACTTGCCGTAAGGAGTATAGCGGACATTAGAGGAGCTGTCATAGCCCTTGTTGTAGAATTCGATAAACATATGGTCGCCGGGCTTAGCTTTTTCCATCACGACACAGGAGTATGACGCTGTGGAGGAGCCGTTGGCAACAGGGATATCCGCACTGCTGCGGAGCATACCGTTTTCTCCGACAAAGCTCCAGCGCGCGAGGTTGACGGGCTTGCTCGCGCTGATATTGCGCGAGTCAAAATCTACGGAGAAGTTGACCGAGCGCGCGTTGACCAGCGTGATGCTGTCGCCGTACACGCCCGTATCGATGCTGTATGCCTCTGTGCGGATCGGAACAACGCCGAGGGTGGAGGCGCTGTCGAGTACGATCTCTTTCGGATAAATCCGATCGAGGAGCGTGGATTCTCCCTTAAAGCGTATGTCGCAAATATAATCGTTTCCGTTGTAACGAATGAGCGCGCGATGCGTTTCGTCAATGAGGGTTGCTTCCCATGTGTAGTCTTTCGCTTTGCCGACAATGGGAACACCGGCGGGCTCGTCGCTTTCGGGCGAGGTTTTGAGCACGAAGTTGCCGTTTTCATCGGTCACACCGGAATAGCCGTCCAAATATACA
This sequence comes from uncultured Eubacteriales bacterium, assembly GCA_900320995.1. Lineage (GTDB taxonomy): Bacteria > Bacillota > Clostridia > Oscillospirales > Acutalibacteraceae > Ruminococcoides. The sequence continues at coordinate 1,265 of ONUI01000075.1, read as the reverse complement.
ACAGCGTTGGGCGCAGGTTTCTTGATATTGGTCGATGACGTCGCCGGGTGCAGGATCGTGCCGTCGGGAACATAGACGCTCGACTTCACATTCAGATCATACGCGCTTTGAGTGGGTGAGCGCTGTTTGAAGGTCAGCGTTACCGTATTATCATTGAGGTGGAAGGGATTCTGAACGATATAATAGAAGGTGTTGCCGCGATAGGTTTTCTCCTCATGGCTGACGGCGTCGGTATAGGTCCATTCGGCATAGTAGCCGCGGTCCGGCTTCGCGGTATATTCCATACGTTTGCCGGGAGCGTATTTTGTGAAATCTTCATCGATCGTCTCGGTGCCTGAGCTGCCCGGTATATAATAGCCGCTGACCGTGACAGAGCCGTCGCCGTTATCGGACGCGTACTTTGTTCCCTTGGAGGTGAAGTCACCCCGGGCGGCGTTTTGGACGATCAGGCGGTTTTTCACCGTCAGGTCGGTGATATACGGAGATACAGAGAAATACTTATGACTGAGGGTGATGTTGACCTTATCGGCGGCGGTACCGGTCTTGTACCATTGCGCCTTGCCGAGATCGGACTTGACGTCGGCAAACCGATATTCATACGCGACTGTTTTGGAGCCGCCGCTCTGAGCGGGAGTAAAGGTGAATACCAGCTCGTCGCCGTCGTAATACTCGCCGTTTCTGCTGCTGTCATTGCTCCATGTCACGGTACCGTACTTTTTGCCGTCGACGGTGAATGTACCGGTATGCGTTTTATTATCCGCGGTGAAAGCAACGCCGGTTTTTTCATCGGAATAGCTCTCAACGTTAAAGTCGATCTTATCAAACTCATACACCGGTCGGATGACGACCTTATTGTTTCTGAAGTAGCTCGAATAGCCGCTGATAATCTGCGGCGAGAAGGTGAAGTTGCCGCCGCTGAGGGTGATCAGGGATGAATGACGGGAGTAGTTGTCGGGGTCGCACAGATAGATTCCCTTCAAGGTAGCGGCGCCGTATTTGGAGTCGACCGCCGCCTTGATGGTGGTGGTGTCGTAGCGATAGAAGGTCGCCGAGGTCGTATAGTTGGCGCTCGATGAGTTGGGGTCGGTGAACTGAGCGTTCGTGACCGCATTGACCTTCTCGAGTGAGCCGTTCTTATACAGGGTGACCGGCTCGGGGTCGATGATGCTGACGTTGTAATCCTGCAGATTCAGACGGAAGGAGCAGTCCTTGTTTCCGTTATAGTCATGGAACTTGACGCCGCTGCAGCCGCTGAAGCCCGCCTT
>ONUI01000264.1 GCA_900320995.1 uncultured Eubacteriales bacterium | reverse complement strand
ACACGCGTGTCCGGTTTCTGATTATTCAGATAAGCGTCAACGGCTTTCGCGCAGCGATCAGCCTCGCCGATCGCCTCGATCGCGATACTTGCGCCGCGGTTGGTCGCGTCGCCGATCGCGAACACGCCGTCCATGTTGGTGGTGAACCAATCGGGGTCGGCTTCGATGTTGCCGCGATCGTTCAGCTGTAATTCGCTGACGTCGCCCTGAACGAGCTTCTGACCGATCGCGAGGATCACGCTGTCGAGCGGGATCTCCTCGGTCTTGCCCTCCACGGGGACGGGTCTGCGTCTGCCCGACGCGTCGGGCTCGCCCAGCTCCATGATCTGGAGCGTGACAGATTTGAGCTTTCCGTTCTCACCGTTGAAGGAGATCGGATTGGTGAGGAACTTGTAGATTACGCCCTCTTCCTCCGCTTCGTCGATCTCCAAAGCGTCGGCAGGCATTTCGGCGCGGGTGCGTCTGTAGATAACGTAAACTTCCTTTGCACCGAGTCTTACCGCGGTTCTGCAAGCGTCCATCGCGGTGTTGCCGCCGCCACAGATCGCGACGCGCTGCCCGATTTCCGGGGGATTGCCCTTGATGACCGCACGCAGGAAGTCAATACCGCCGTATACGCCCTCGAGGTCTTCGCCCGGGGTACGCATGGAAGAACTCTGCCATGCGCCGACCGCGACGATGACCGCGTCATTCTCGGCTTTCAGCGATTCGATGGTAAAGTCTTTTCCTAACTTTACATTGTTGACGAGCTTCACGCCGCTCTTTTCGATGATGGAGATCTCTTTGTCGAGCACCTCTTTCGGCAGTCGGTACTGAGGTATGCCGTATCTCAGCATACCGCCCATCTTATCCATCATGTCATAGACGGTCACGCTGTGACCCATGATATTGAGGTAATATGCGGCTGTCAGACCGGCAGGACCGCCTCCGATGATCGCGACTTTCTTTCCGGTTCTTACCATGAGATCAGGCAAATAACTGTCGTTATTCAAATCGATATCTGCCGCGAACGCTTTGAGCTGGGCGATATTGATGGGCTCTTCCACGTTCTTGCGTCGGCATGCCTTTTCGCACGGATGCGGGCATACTCTGCCGATGGACGCGGGGAGCGGGATCTTGTTTTTAATGAGCTTGATCGCACTGTCATATTCGCCGTTTGCGATCAGTCCGACATAGCCCTGACAGTCGGTTCTCGCGGGGCAGTTGAGCTGACACGGCGCGACACAGTCGCCGTCATGCGCGCTCATGAGCAGTTCCATCGCGATCTTGCGGGATTGCACTACTCTGTCACTTTCTGTGTTGATCACCATGCCCTCGGTGCATTTCGCGGAGCAGGATCGGAGCAGTTTCGGGATCCCCTCAGCCTCCACCACGCACAGTCCGCACGCGCCGTAGATCTCCACCGCCTTGTCATAGCAAAGGGTGGGTATATCTATGTTATTCGCTCTCGCGGCTTCCAGTATCGTTGCGCCCTCGGGGGCTTGAATTGCTTTTCCGTTGATGGTTAAATTGATCATTCTTACCCCTCCTTTACGCTTTGATGACAGCGTCAAAGCGGCATACGCTGTAGCACTTGCCGCATTTGATGCACTTGTCGGTGTTGATGACATGGGGCTGTTTGACGCTTCCTGTGATTGCCTCGACAGGGCAATTTCTTGCGCATAAGGTACAGCCCTTACACTTCTCAGCATTGATGCTGTATTCAATGAGGTCGGAGCACTCGCCCGCGGGGCACTTTTTGTCCTTGATGTGAGCTTCATACTCGTCTCTGAAATACTTAATAGTTGTTAATACGGGGTTCGGAGCCGTCTGACCGAGACCGCACAGCGCGCCGTCCTTGATGGCGTAGCCAACATACGTTTAGTGCCGATCCTGCAATGCACGCATTTGCCGCAGCTCTCCTTGGCGGTGAAGTCGAGGAAGAATTTCGCCATGCCGACCATGCAGGTAGATTCATCCATGACGACCATACCGCCGGAGCCCATGATCGCGCCGGTGGCGCCTAAGGCTTTGTAGTCTATTACAGTATCAATCAGAGAAGATGGGATGCATCCCCCGGAGGGACCGCCCATCTGGACAGCCTTAAAGGGCTTGTCGGACTTCATACCGCCGCCGATGTCAAAGATGACGTCACGCAGGGTTTTACCCATCGGGATCTCGACCAGACCGCTTCTCTTGACCTTGCCTGTAACGGCGAATACCTTG
>ONUI01000020.1 GCA_900320995.1 uncultured Eubacteriales bacterium | reverse complement strand
CATCGTCGCGGGACTGACGGTTTTGATCACCGTGGGCTCCGTCAACTGGAACACGACGGATGACGACGAGACCTTCACGATGATCGAGGGCGAGTATTCCGTCAACGGCGGCGAGTGGAAGCCGACGCTGGACGAGGTGATGGTGCAAGAGGATTTTCAGGAGCTGATCATCCGCGGCAGGCTCACCAATGTGCCCACGGGCGATAATGTTCTCGGACTCACGGCGAATGACGCGTGGTTCACCCTCAAATCGGACGGAAAGGTCATCGAGAGCAACTACCGCGCCGATGACAGTGTGTTCAAGAACACCCCGGGCTACACGATCAACTACGTTTCGGCTGAGGATATCGGAGACGGCCAGCATATTGAGCTGGAGCTGATCGATCCCTATCCGCTGTTGTCGAGCAAGTGCCTGACGGAATTCTTCGATATGTATGTCGGCACCCGAGCGACCTTATACGAAATGCTGTTCCGCTATAAAAGCCCCACCATTTTGTTCTGTATTCTGATCTGCTTTTTCGGATTGTTCTCCTTCCCGATCGCGGGTATCGTATTGGGAAAGATCAATTATCGGTACTTAGCGTTTTCCGTATTTTGCTTTTTCGGTGGCGTCTTCATTCTGGCGCAATCGCTCTTTTCCTATATGCCGTTGTGGATCACCGAGCCGGTACAGTGTATGGCGGCGACCACGGTGACGACGCATTTTTGTATGCTGTCCGCGCTGATCTATGTCAAGGTCTGTCTGGAGAAGCGAACCAATAAGATCATCGGCAACATCATCATCGCCGCCGCGGCGCTGTTGACGGCAACGGCGCTGGTACTGCATTATACGGGCGTCAGCGATCTGTACGCCGGCAAGCCGTTTATGCTGATCTTCGTCGCGGTCTGCGCGATCATCCTCACCTTCTGCCTGATCTCGGAGGTCAACACAAAGCGTGAGACGATCCTGACGCTGACCTCGATGATCCCGGTGATGCTGTGTCTGATGCTTGACGCGTTCAACGAATTCGTCTACTTTACGTCGGTGCCGCTGTTTGAGATCGGCATGGCGCTGACCCTGCTCAACCAGATCGTGATCCTGATCATCGACCTTAGAAAGCAGTATCTTGAGAGCATCCGGTATCAGCAGATGCAAAAGGAGCTGTACGAGGCGAAGGTGTCGCTGATGGTGTCGCAGATCCAGCCGCATTTCCTGTACAATTCGCTGACCTCGATCGCGATGATGTGTACCAAGGATCCCAAAAAGGCGCGCAATGCGACCGTCAACTTCGCGGATTATCTGCGCGGCAACATGAACTCGCTCAAGCAAAAAGCTCCCGTGCCGTTCACACAGGAGCTGGAGCATTTGAAGAAATATCTGATGCTCGAAGAAATGCGCTTCGGCGACATGCTGAACATCGAGTATGACATTACGACGACGGATTTTGAGATCCCGCAGCTCTCGGTACAGCCGCTGGTCGAAAACGCCGTCAAGCACGGCGTCGGAATGAAGGAGGACGGCGGTACGGTCACGATCGCAACGCGTGAGGAGGACGACTGCTACAAGGTCATCATCACCGATGACGGCGTCGGATTCGATACCACCAAGCCGGTCAAGGACGACGGACGCTCCCATGTCGGTATGGAGAACGTCAGACAGCGCCTCAAGGAGCTGTGCGACGCGGAGGTCATCATCGAAAGCGAGATCGGCAAAGGCACCGTCGCCACGATCAGGATACCGAAAAAGCAAGTTGAAAGTTGACAATTGAAAGTGGAAAGTGGATAGTGAAGGGTCGCTGCGCTCCAAATGTGGAATGATGTGCGGCGTCATTTCTCGGCATTACAAACAGGGTGCGGGCAAAGCCCGCCCGAAACTTTCAACTTTCCATTTTCCATTTTCCATGTTATACGTTTTGGAGGAAGAAATATGAAAATACTATGTGTAGACGACGAGCCTCTGGCATTGGAAATGCTCACCGAGGCGATCGAAGAAGCTCAGCCCGACGCGGATATCAAGCCCTTTCATAAGCAGAGCGAGCTGCTTGAGGAAGCACAGCAGAACGGCTGTGATATCGCGTTCCTCGATATCCATATGCGCGGCATGAACGGCGTGGAGCTCGCCAAAAAGCTCAAAGAGATCAACCCCAAGATGAACATCATCTTCGTCACGGGTTATGATGAATACACGGGCGACGCCATGCGTCTGCGCGCCAGCGGCTATGTGATGAAGCCCGTCACCAAGGAGAAGCTTGAGGAGGAACTCAGAGAACTGCGCTTCCCGATCGAGCCGAAGAGCAACGCGATCCTCAGGGTGCAGTGCTTCGGTAATTTCGATGTGTTCACCCCCGACGGCAAGCCGGTGCATTTTGAGCGCAGTAAGAGCAAAGAGGTGTTTGCTTATCTGGTACACCGCCGCGGCAGCTCCTGCACCGTCAAAGAGATCGCCGCCGCGCTGTTCGAGGATGAGCCGTATGACTTGAAACAGCAGGCGTATCTGCAAAAGATCTTCTCGGCGATGATGAAGAGCCTCAGAAAGATCGGCGCAGAAAAGGTCGTCAACAAGAGTTATAACAATATGTCGGTGAACGTCGATCTGCTCGACTGCGACTACTACCGCTTTATGGAGCTGGACGCCGGCGCGGTCAACTCCTACCACAGCGAGTACATGAGCCAGTATTACTGGGCGGATTTTATGTTTGAAAGCTACGATTATTGAGGATGAACAAAGAGAAAGCGCACGTATCAAACGTGCGCTTCAGTCTGTAGAAAAACCTCTCAGTTGTCATCCTGAGCCCCTGGGCGAAGGATCTGAAAGTGCGCTGTTTCCTGACGAGAACACCTGAAAAGCAAGATAATACCTACAAAGTCTGTACTGTAAGATTCTTCGGATGAATCCTCAGAATGACAGCTTTAAATGCTGATATTGACTTTTTTGACACGCTGAGCGCACGTATCAAACGTGCGCTTTTATATGCTCAAGTATTTACGATAAATACGAAGCAGGAAACTATTGTAGGGGAGGGGCTTGCTCCTCCCGCCGAACCGTTCCAATATAACCCACCTAAACGCGGAGCAGATGAAATCTATTGTAGGGGAGGGGCTTGCTCCTCCCGTAACGTTTCTGATATATGCCTCCAAAACGCGAAGCAAATCGATTTCGCCGTAGGGATGTTCCTCAGCCGGAGACGGCACCCCTCTGTCGCTTTGCGACACCTCCCCTTAGGGGAGATCACATCGGTCGTCCGCAGCATGACGGATGTTTCCTGTATCGAAAGCACATAGATAGGAAATAAACGTTTCTGCCATGCGGTACGTCGCAAGCGCCGTACCCTACAAAACGCATATCTCCTCTACAGATATGACATTTTGACCAACGCCCTGCCGCGGGAGCAGCACAGTGGCGCTTAACCAATCACAGGCTTTGCCTGTTCTTGGAGCGCTGTTGCATGGGAGCTGTACACCAAATCAAAGATTTGGACAACTCCTCAAAGCCGCTCCCCTACAGAAACAGGCATATGCTTCGCGTTTCATGACATCGAATCAACGACCATGCGGGTCGTCATAAATGTCGACCCCTACATTTTTTGTTGCCTATTTTTGCGTCATGGCGTATGCGGCAAAGTCCTCGAGGTTGTAGGTGCATTCGACCTTAACCTGCGCGCCCTTGAAGATGATGAACTCGCTCAGGCCGTAGGCGGTGCCGTTATCCGCCCAGTCGTAGGTGTAGCCGAGCCTTGTCCACGGGTACGCGCCGGTGGAATAGGACGAGGCGGTGTTGTTCTCGAACCACGTTTCAAACATGGCGTCGAAATCATCGTTTCCGGTTTTTTGCAGCGTCAACTGCATCGGTGACGCTGTCCGCCGATACCGAAACCGCCGGTACCGTGACTGTCACCAACATGATGATGGATAGTAAATACATAAGATTTTTTTCATGGGTTTTCTCCTTGTATATTACCCTTTCTTCTGTCGGATCTCACCGCTGCGGTAGAGGTAGAGTAAATGTTGCAGATTTTCAATGTCATCCTTGATCTTCTCGCCGTCGTCGGTGTCGGCGACCATCACGCGATGTCGTGCCGTCTCGACGATCTCTGAGTCGGAGATGATATCGTGGTTTTCTCTGAGCGCTTCCTCCACACTGCGGAACGGATGATGCGCCTTGAGCCGCAGACCGTGAGAGTTGTAGATCAGCGTATAGCCCGCGATGCCGGTGGTGTCGTGGTACTTTTCGCAGAAGCCGCCGTCGATCACCATCAGCTTGCCCTGCGCGCGGATCGGCAGCTCGCCCTTGGTGGTGCGCACGGGAGTATGACCGTTGATGATGTGCGCCGTATCGGGATCGAGCTCGAATTCTTTGAGGATCTTCTCGCAGGTAAAGACCTCCTGATAGTATTTGTAATAAGGGTTCTTTTCCTCGTGCCACGCGCGTTTGTCGTCGCAAAAGCCGCGCTCAAAGGTCTTGATCTTCCTGCCGCACAGAGGCGACAGCTCAGCGCACCACAGGTACCACATGAAGTCGAGCCCCTTGATGTTCTTGCTCTGACCGAAAAAGGCATGCCGCGCGATCTCCTCGGCAACGTCAAAATATGTCTTGCCGCTGAGCTGTTCGCCGAACATGTAGACGGTGGCGAAACCGCCGTCGTCGGTCATCGGCACGCACCCGTGATACAGCAGATTGCCGTTGCAGCGGGTATACATGCCGCCGTGCTCATACAGGAAGGTCACGTGCTTTTTCAGCCGTGTGCTGTTAAGGAAGGCGGCGGTCAGCTCGTTGATGATCTCATTCTCGCGTTCGGTGAGCGTGTACGGATCCTTGGGATCGAGGGTGGGGAAGAGGGTATCGTTCAGCCGATAACGCTCGCCCTCGCTCAAAAAGGTGCCCTGTTCGAGGTCGATGGTGTGCAGGATCAGGCGGTCGTTCATGTTGTATTCGGAGTTGCGCAGGATGACCTGCCCTTCTAATTTGAACTGGATGACGGTGATCGCTTTGAGCGCCGCGTCCATCGGGGACAGCTCCGGATAGAGCGTCTGGGCGTTGAGGGTCAGTCGGCGCAGGCTGATGCCGTAGCCGCTCTCGAGGGTGGACATGGTGCGGTATTTGATGCAGTTGCGCACGACGTTCGCGATGCACGCCTGTGAGCCGCACGCCGCGCCCATCCACAGGATGTCATGATTGCCCCATTCGACGTCGACATAAGGGTGCTCGATGAGCAGATCGAGGATCTTTTCCGCAGAAGGACCGCGGTCGAAGATGTCGCCCACGATGTGCAGACGGTCGACCGCCAGCCGCTTGATCAGCAGCGCCATCGAGATGACGAAGTCGTCGGCGTCGACCTGTATGATGGTCTCGAGGATGTTGTTGTGGTAGCGCACCTGATTTTTATCCTCGTCGGGCTGGGCGTGGAGGAGCTCATCGATGATGTAGGCGTAGTCGGGCGGGGTCGCCTTGCGCACCTTGGAGCGTGTGTATTTGGACGACAGGTCGCGCGCGAGCTCCAGCATCAGCTCGAGGGTGTTTCTGTACCATTCGCGGTTAACGTCCGTTTCCTTTTTCAGCAGGCTGAGCTTCTCCTTGGGGTAATAGATCAGTGTGCATAGCTCATCCTGTTCCTGAGCCGTGAGTCGGTCGCGGAAGATGCGCTCCGTCTTTTCACGGATCACGCCGGAGCAGTTGTTGAGGATGTGACAGAACGCCTCGTACTCGCCGTGGATATCGCTCATAAAATGCTCGGTGCCCTTGGGCAGGTTGAGGATGGCGGTCAGGTTGATGATCTCGCGCGTGAGTGAGCGCAGGGTCGGATATTTCTCGGATAACAGCCGCAGATATTTTTGGTTTGTGTCCATCACAAAGCCCCCTTCAATCGATCGGATTGATAAGGAATGGTATCTCGCAGTTGCTCGATCAATTGATACAATTCCTCAGTCGCCTGACACGCGTGTCGGGCGACAGCTCCTTTTACCAAAAGGAGCCTCCTTATCTTATACCGTTATTGTACCAGAGCCGACGGGAATTGTAAATCAAAATTTGCGGTTTTTATTATAATAAGTTATAGACAAAAACGCTCCTTTGGTGTATATTGTATCATAGAGAAGTTTGGGGAGGAAACGATGGAATTATATCACGGATCGCCCGCCGATCTGAGCGGCAGAAATGACAGAGAGATACGGACATACGCGTTTTTGGATTCGCTCGGCGTTAAGTTCGACCGCACCGATCATCCCGATACCCCCGCGACCACGATGGAGGTCTGTGCCGAGGTGGACGCGGTTTTGGACGTCAAGATCTGCAAAAACCTCTTTCTCTGCAACCGCCAGAAAACGAAGTTCTATCTGGTGGTCATGCCGGGTGACAAGCCCTTCAAGACCAAGGAGCTGTCCGGACAGATGGGCATCAGCCGCCTGTCCTTTGGCGACAAGAGCAGGATGGAGGAGCTCCTCGACCTGCACCCCGGCAGTGTGTCGGTGCTCGGCTTGATGAATGATAAGGAGCACCGCGTACAGCTCGTGATCGACGAGGATGTGCTGCGGGAAGAATATTTCGGCTGTCATCCGTGTGAGAACACCAGCTCCATCCGCTTCAAGACCGCCGAGCTGACGGACAAGATCCTGCCCGCCTTGGGAGTCGACCCCGTCCTTGTCAAGCTCGTTGGCGCGGAGTGAGGAAAAAGGCCCCCTTTCCCAAGGGGGCTGTCGCCTAACACGTGTGTTAAGGCGACTGGGGGTTGAAAAAAGCAACCCTTCGGCACTTCGTGCCACCTCCCTTAGAAAAGGGAGGCTGATAAACGCTCTTCAATTTGCAAACTTATCACTGCAAAAGGATGATTATTATGAAATCTACGATTGTCATCGGTCATAAAAATCCCGATACGGACTCGATCTGTTCCGCGATCTGCTACGCGTATCTCAAACACCGTCTTACGGGCGAGGAGCATGTGCCCTGCCGCGCGGGTGAGATCAACGGCGAGACCAAATATGTGCTCGACAAGTTCCGAGTACCGGCGCCGCAGCTGCTCGAATCCCTCGAGCCGACGGTCGCCGACGTGCCTTTCCGCAGGATCAAGTCCATTGATTCGACCCTGTCGCTCAAACGCGCGTGGGAGTATATGCGCGACGAGAATATCCAGACCGTTCCGATCCTGACCAAGCGCGGCAAGATCAAAGGCTTGCTCACGCTGGGCGATCAGGCGCGCTTCTATATGGAGGATCGCGACGCCGCCGCTCTGTCCAAGGCAAAAACGCCCTTTTCCAATATCGCCGATACCCTGCAGGGCGAGGTCGTCGTGGGCGATCCCGACGCGAAATTCACCAAAGGCAAGGTGGTAGTCGCCGCGGCGAATCCCGAGCTGATGGAGGAATATATCAGTCAGCGCGACATGGTCATCCTCGTCAACCGCAGCGATACCCAGCTCTGCGCGATCGAACAGGGCGCGAGCTGTCTGATCGTCTGCCTCGGCGCGAAGATCTCCAAGTCGATCATTCGGATCGCCGAGGAATCGGGCTGTACCATCATCCTCTCGCCGCTCGATACCTACACCGCCGCCAAGCTGATCAACCAGAGTGTACCGGTCAGCCACCTGATGCGCAAGAACGATATCATCACCTTCGGGCTGGACGACGCCGTCGCGGACGTCAAGGCGACCGTGTCCAAGCTGCGCATCCGCTATTTCCCCGTACTCGACGGCGACGATCACTATGTCGGCATGATCTCACAGCGTAATCTGCTGGACGTCGACCGCCGCAGGGTGATTCTCGTAGACCATAACGAAAAGGGTCAGGCGGTGGACGGCATCCGTTCCGCCGAGGTCATCGAAGTGATCGACCACCACCGCATCGACTCCGTCGAGACCAACAGCCCGATCTATTTCCGCAACCAGCCGCTGGGCTGTACCGCGACCATCATCACGCTGATGTACCGCGAGAACCGGATCGACATCGAGCCCACCATCGCCGGACTGCTCTGCTCCGCGATCCTGTCGGATACCTTGATGTTCCGTTCCCCGACCTGCACGCCGCTGGATGAGAACATCGCGCGCGAGCTGGCGCAGATCGCGGGCATCGACGTTGAAGAGCACGCGATGGCGATGTTCAACGCGGGCTCCAAGCTCGGCAAAAAGACCGCCGACGAGATCTTCCACATCGACTGCAAGGCGTTCAAGGTCGATCAGACCAAGATCACCGTGTCGCAGGTCACCAGCGTCAGCCGCCGTGAGCTCGAACGCGTCAAGGCGAAGATGCTGCCCTATATGGAGAGCTTGCTGCCCAACTCCGGCGCGGATATGCTGTTCTTGATGCTGACCAACATCATCGACCGCTCGACCGAGTTGCTCTTTGTCGGTCAGGGCGCGAAGGGAACGGTGGAATCGGCGTTTGTGAAGGAAACGTCCGACAACAGCGTGATCCTCGAAGGCGTTGTCAGCCGCAAAAAGCAGGTGCTCGCGCCCCTGATGACCGCCCTCGAAAACGCGAATTGAGTAAGAGCGGATATTGACATCATCGCTTTGAAGTGCTAAAATACTAACATTAATCATAGTCATTGCGAACCTCCTTCAGGAGGTGTGGCAATCTCAACCTTATTCGTCATTGCGAAACCAAGCCTCCCTTTCCTAAGGTGCCCCCGTTGGGGGAATGTCCGAAGGACAAGGGGGGAGCCGTTTCCGGCGAGGAAGGTGGCTCGGACACGTGTGTCCGAGTCGGAGGGTTGCCATAGGCTCGGCAATATCAACCGTAATTCAACTGTCATTGCGAAGCCTTTAGGCTGTGGCAATCTCAACCTTTCAAGCCTTCCCCTTGAGGGGAAGGTGTCGCCGCCGACCGGACACGCGTGTCAGGCGGTGACGGATGAGGTGAAAGCGCTTCTGCTTCATCCCATAAAGTGTTTTGTCGGAAAGGTTTTCACCTCATCCGACCTTTTCGACTCTTTGGGAGTCGAAAAGCCCACCTTCCCCTCAAGGGGAAGGCTTGTTAATCATCTTACTTCAAAAATATTATTACGAGGATCCACCCCTCACCCTACCCGATGACAACGTCTTTCGGCGTTTCAATATTTTGGAATTTGGAGGTATATGTATGAGTATCAAAATCGGAATCCTGGGTTACGGCAACCTGGGCAGAGGCGTAGAAGCCGCTGTAAAAGTGAACGACGATACGGAGCTGGTGGCGGTCTATACCCGCCGTTCTCCCGAGAGTCTGACCATCAACACCCCCGGCGTACCCGTCCGCTCCATCGCGGAGCTGGAAACGGGTAAGGAGCCCATCGATGTACTGGTGATCTGCGGCGGTTCCGCGACAGATCTGCCCGAGATGACTCCCAAGTTCGCCGCGCTGTACAATGTGATCGACAGCTTCGACACCCACGCGCGCATCCCCGAGCATTTCGCGAACGTCGACGCCGCCGCTAAATCTGCCGGTAAGATCGGCGTGATCTCCGCCGGTTGGGATCCGGGCATGTTCTCGCTCAATCGTGTCTACGCGGACGCGATCCTGCCCTGCGGCAAGGCGTATACCTTCTGGGGCAAGGGCGTCAGCCAGGGCCATTCCGACGCGGTTCGCCGTATCGAGGGCGTCAAGGACGCGCGCCAGTACACCATCCCGGTCGAACAGGCGCTTGACGCGGTGCGCAGCGGCTCCAATCCCGAGCTGACCACCCGTCAGAAGCACACCCGTGAGTGTTTTGTCGTCGCCGAGGACGGCGCTGATAAAGCCGCGATCGAGAACGCGATCAAGACCATGCCCAACTACTTTGACGAGTACGACACCACCGTACACTTCATCACCGAAGAAGAGATGAAGCGCGACCACAGCGGTCTGCCTCACGGCGGCGCGGTGATCCACAGCGGCACCACTTCCGAGGGTACCAAGCACGTGATCGAATACAGCCTCAAGCTCGACTCCAACCCCGAGTTCACCGGCTCCGTCCTGCTCGCGTGCGCGAGAGCGGCGTTCCGCATGAACAATGAGGGCATGACCGGCGCCAAGACCGTATTCGATATCGCGCCCGCTTATCTCTCCGCTCACAGCGGTGACGAGCTCCGCGCCCATTTCCTGTAATAATTGTCGTTGCGAGGGTTTTGCCCCGCGGCAATCTCAACCATAATTCAACTGTCATTGCGAGGGGTTTGCCCCGTGGCAATCTCAACCATAATTCAACTGTCATTGCGAACCTCCTTTAGGAGGTGTGGCAATCTCAACCTTTTTTTCATCAACAGACACGCATCGTTTTCGGTGCGTGTTTTTTTGTGCGCTCAAGCATCCGTTCGCGGGTTTCCGCAGACAAAAGCCTTTCCCTCGGGGATGCGCGCATCCTTTTTCCGTGTCACTGTAACGTGGTATCGGGATCAAAAGCCTTCCCCTCGGGGATGTGCGCTTCCTTTTTCCGTGTCACTGTAACGTGGTATCGGGATCAAATAGCCTTCCCCTCGGGGGGAAGGTGGCTCGGCGTATGCCGAGTCGGATGAGGGGCTGACTTATCCGAAAGATCATCTTGACAAAGAGTACGCGACATTTCCTCGATCCTCGATAAACACCCAGCCTCACCGAATCCGACATCTAAAGGAAAGGTTATCCCCTCATCCGTCTCCCGTTGGTCGACACCTTCTCCTCGCCGGAAGCGGCTCCCCCCCTTGTCCTTCGGACATTCCCCCAACGGGGGCGCCCCAAGGGGAAGGCTTTTTATTATGGGCTTTTCTGAAAGACAGAAAAAGACGCACGCGTCCCCCAAGGGGAAGGCTTTTTACCAAGACTCCCTTTGGGAAAGGGAGCTCCCGCGGGAGCGGGTGAGGGATTGTATCGATTGTTCGAGCAAAGCGAGAAACCATTATTAATCATTCTTCAATCTTCAGCTTTCAGTCTTCAGTTATGCACGCGTCCCCTCGGGGATGCGCGCATCCTTTTTTGATTCCGATACTACGTTTCAGCAGATTTGTAGGGGAGGGTCTTTGAGGAGTTGTCCAAATCTGTGATTTGGTATACAACTCCCATGCAACAGCGCTCCAAGAACAGGCAAAGCCTGTGATTGGCTAAGCGCCACTGTGACCCTCCCGGTACACTTCCAATATAGCTCATTCAAATGCGAAGCAAATCCATTTTGCCGTAGGGTACGGCGCTTGTCGACGTACCGGAACCTTTCCATTCATCGTCACCCAACCGCGAAGCAAATCAATTTCGCCGTAGGGACGACCGGTGGTCGTCCGAGAATGACGGGGGTTCCGTTATCGAAAGCATTAGATAGGGCAAAAACGTTTCAGCCATGCGGACGAGCAATGCTCGTCCCTACGGTAACGCGTTGTTTCCTTAACCAACGTGGTTTCTGTTCCAACGCCCTGCAGCGGGAGCAGCAGTGGCGCTTAGCCAATCGCAGATCAATCTGCTCCCCATGCGCTGTTGCATGGGAGTTGTAAACCAAATCACAGATTTGGACAACTCCTCAAAGCCGCTCCCCTGCAATTTCGGTATGTTTATATTAATGCAAAACAATATGTAAAGAATATCAATCGTTGCGGCCTCAAAACCTGCTGATCCGACCGTTATTCGCCGTATCAAGCCCCCTGCGGCGCGACGTTTTAATTCGCGAATGGAAATATGCAAAAATATCACAGAAATGTTACAAAAAACATTGATTTTTTTGATAATTATGATAGAATGGTACTGTCAGGAATAATATGCTTTTGGTGAAATCGACGATAGACGCCGATGTGGTCAATTCGGCAGAAACGCGTGTTCGTTCCCCAAAGCCGTCTATGTGGGAAAGAGCCGTTATTTTGCCGATTCCCATGCGGTTTTTATCGCGGTTTTATCAATGGCAGGTGAAAACGAATCTGATAAAAAATTTGTAAAGGAGAAGAAAGAATGGCAAAGAAACTTATTGCGCTGGTATTAGCGGTCATGATGGTTCTTTCGCTGATGTCGCCCGTATACGCGGTCTCAAAGCCCGTTGCGGCGACCGCGGCGGACACCCGTACCGTGAATGTCGGCGTGATCAGCTCCCTCACCGATGAACTTGGCAACAACGGTTGGCAGGTCCATTATTGGGGTGGGGCATCAGATGCCGGCGACGCCAACATGACTTCTACCGGCACGACCGAGCAGAAGAACGTCGGCTACTGGGACAGCGCCCAGACCTTTGGCATGTACACCGCTACTATCCCCGCGGATGCGACAGGCTTCAAGGTTCACAACGGCGACAGATGGTTCGGTGAAGACGGAAAAGCCGGTCAAAAAGCGTATGTCTTCAATTACAGCGACGACAAAGCGCTGTATGAGACCGACACTTCGCCCGAGCCCACCACCGCTCCCGGTCCTACTACCGCTCCCGGAGCAGAGTTGACGCATCATTTCTATGTCGATTTCACAGGAATCACAGATGCACCCGGCAGCTACTGGTTCGCGTGGACATGGGGCGACGGCGTTGACGGACAATGGAGACAGGTCGAAAAGTTCGGTTATGTCGCTTCGGCTGAAAATGTCCTGTTCGCCAACTTTGCGACGGATACTCCCGATTGGAGTAACGTCAAAGCCCAGACCGTCGACTTTACGGTCGTGGACGACGGCAAGCTCATGCTTTCATCGGAAAAAGAAAACGGAAAATACAAGGGCACATGGAAAACCGAAGAGCCCACCACTGCGGTCGAGCCCACCGGCGCACCTGTGCAGACAGATGCTCCCGCTGAGCCCACTACCGCTCCCGCAGAGACAATCACCGTAAAATTCACCGACGCTCAGTACTATGGCAACGCGAATGTTTACTACTGGCCGAACGGCGGCGATTGGCCCGGCAAGGCGATGACTGAGGTCGAGACCAACGACTTTGGCCAGAAGGTCTACACCGCAGAGATCCCCGCAAATGTTGAGGGCATCATCTTCAACGGCAACGGCAGACAGACCGTGGATATCAAAGAAGGTATCGCGGACGGCGCTTGGTGGTACACGGTAGAGCAGACTGACGATCAGGGTCACAACAAGGTTGGACTCGTAGGTGAAGAGCCCACCACCGTAGCGGAACCCACCGAGGAAGTCACTGAGGCTCCTGCCCAGACAGATGCTCCCGAAGAGCCCACTACCGCTCCCGCACAGGGCGCTTATTATGCAGTCGGTACGTTCAATAACTGGACAGCTGACGACGCGTACAAGCTGACCGCGGTAGACGGCGCTGAGAAAGAGGAGTATACTATTTCTCTGGATCTTGCAAATGAAGATCAGCTCAAGGTTATCTACACCGACGGCGAGACCGCCACATGGTATCCCGATGGCATGGATAACAACTATGTCATCACCGCTGACGGCAAGTATGACATCTACTTCCGTCCGAACTATGACGGCAACGATAACTGGTACGAGAAGGTTCTGTTTGTCAAGGCTCAGGATATCCCCGAGCCGACAACCGTAGTCGAGCCCACCGAGGAAGTCACCGAGGTAGTAGAGCCCACCACCGCTCCTGTTGAGACCATCACCGTAAAATTCACCGACGCTCTCTATTGGGGCGACGTACATGTCTATTATTGGGACAATGGTGGCGAATGGCCGGGCAAGGCAATGGAGCAAACAGATGTCAATGACTACGGGCAGAAGGTCTATTCGGCTGAGATTCCGGCAGACGTGCAGGGTATCATCTTTAACAATAATGGTAAGATGCAGACCGTGGATATCAAGGACGGTATCGCTGACGGCGCATGGTGGTACACAGTTGAGCAGACCGACGATCAGGGTCACAACTTTGTGAAACTCGTAGGCGAAGAGCCCACCGAGGTTGTCACTCCCACTGAGGAAGTCACCGAGGTCGTAGAGCCCACCACCGCTCCCGACGAGACTACCGCTCCTGTTGTCGGCGCTTACTATGCAGTCGGTACGTTCAATAACTGGGCGGCTGACGACGCGTACAAGCTGACCGCAGTTGACGGCGCTGAGAAAGAGGAATACACCATTACTCTTGATCTTGCAAATGAAGATCAGCTCAAGGTTATCTACACCGACGGTGAGACTACCACATGGTATCCCGATGGCATGGATAACAACTATGTCATCACCGCTGATGGTACCTATGACATCTACTTCCGTCCGAACTATGACGGCAACGATGATTGGTACGAGAAGGTTCTGTTCGTCAAGGCTCAGGATATTCCCGAACCCACTACCGTAGTGGAGCCTACCACAGTCGTAGAGCCGACCACCGTTGTAGAGCCGACCACCGTTGTAGAGCCGACCACCGTTGTTGAGCCCACAGAAGTTCTTGCTGATACCTACATCGTAGCCGGTAACGATACCGCTATCTTCGGTACCTCCTGGAACGGCAACGACACCAACAATACCATGACCTTCGCTAACGGCGTATGGTCTAAGGCGTATACCGTTGACGGTGCGAAGAAGGATGTACAGCTCAAGGCAGTCAAGAACGGCGCACAGTGGATCGGCGACGAGACAGGCAACAACGTTACCTTCAACCTCAAGTCAGCAGGTACCTTCACCGTATATTGTGACGGCGCCAAGACATGGGTAGACGGCGATATCGTCACCTATGATGAGGGTCTGGATGTACAGTCTGTCACCGCGGTAGGTAACGGTTCCTTAGACGGCGACAACTGGCTGAACAATATCAACTGGGATCCGGCTGCTGCATCGAACCATATGACCAAGGTTGTTGACGGCGTATACGAGATCGAGTTCACACTCGGCGAGTATGATACCAGTGATCCTGAGTTCAAGTTCGCGGTCAACGACGCGTGGACCCACAACTTCGGTTTGGGTGACAACGGCGTCATCGCAAACGGCGTAACCACCGACGCGATCTACAACGGTCCCAAGAACCTGCAGATCGAGGGTCTCGAGCCCGGCACCACCATCAGGATGCAGCTCGACCTGACTGGCTTCGATTTCAGCACCAAGACCGGCGCGAAGATGACCGTTACATGGACTTCTTCTGAAGAGCCCACTACAGTTGTTGAGCCTACCACAGTCGTAGAGCCCACCACCGTTGTAGAGCCCACCACCGTTGTAGAGCCTACCACCGTTGTTGAGCCTACCACCGCACCTGTCGAAGGCGCTTACTATGTAGTCGTTGACGGCGCGGCTACCGAGGAATACACCATCACTCTGGAGCTTGCGAACGCTGATGAGCTTAAGGTTATCTACACCGACGGCGAGACCACCACATGGTTCCCCGATGGCATGGATAACAACTACACCATCACCGCTGACGGCAAGTATGACATCTACTTCCGTCCGAACTATGACGGTAATGATGATTGGTACGAGAAGGTTCTGTTTGTCAAGGCAAGCGAGGTCATCGAGCCCACCGAGACTCCGACCGAAGAGCCCACCACCGTAGTCGAGCCCACTGAGGAAGTCACCGAGGTAGTAGAACCCACTACCGTTCCCGCAGAAGGCGCTTACTATCTTGTCGGTACGTTCAATAACTGGGCGGCTGACGACGCGTACAAGCTGACCGCGGTTGACGGCGCGGCTACCGAGGAATACACCATCACTCTGGAGCTTGCGAACGCTGATGAGCTTAAGGTTATCTACACCGACG
>ONUI01000015.1 GCA_900320995.1 uncultured Eubacteriales bacterium | reverse complement strand
GGGTATCGACATCATCGACAACGTAGGCAAGAAGATCATCATCAACATCGACGCGAAGGATACGCACCTCGAGACCGACGTCAACAACTTCTTCATGGCTTACAGATTCCACTTTGAGGGTCAGGATTACAACAAGCAGACCGGTATCAAGCAGGTCATCAACACACCTCTCGAGAGCCTGTCCGTCAACCTGCCGCTCGGCTCGACCATCACCTGTGACGCATATCACAACTATGAAAAGGTCAACAGCGCCGATATCCTCATCACCAACAACTCCGGCGAGGGCATCTATGAGGATGAGTTCCTCACCAGCGTCAACGACTACACCTGGAAATAATATTTTCAGCACCTTGAAATACCGCTGAAAGAACGGCGCGAAAATGCCGTTCAAAAGCATAGTAAAATAGACAGTCACGATAATTTTGGCGGCTGATTTATTGTTTATCTATCCAAAAGACTATTCCTTGACTTGATTTTTTACGAGTCAGGGAATATTCTTATAAAGGGGCGATTTATAATGAAAAAAACCACATTAAAACTACTGGCATTCCTCACCGCTGTTGTCCTTGCGGCATCGGCTTTTTCCGCCTGCGGCGTAGACCCCAATGTGAAGCAGGAGAAAGAAGCGACGGCGGACTATAAGGTCAAGATCGACGATGAAGATCAGGAGACCGAACGCGACGGCTATTATGCCTACGGAAAAGGCAAGACCGATCCCGTAAAGGTCGGTGACGTCACGGTCAACGTCAAGGACTACGCGGTACGCTCCTATGAGCTGGGATTTATGATGGCGCAAAAGAAGTTCGACAAGCCGAAGGATATCCCGCTCGAGGCTGCCGTGCAATACGCCTTTATCCATGTTTTCTATGACGATTTCTATACGATCAACAATAAGACGGTACAGTATCGCAGCGCACAGGAAAAGCAGATCCGCGACGTCCTCAAGACACAGTTCGGCACGGACGACTACGACGTTACCTCTTCTATGCTCTACAACGCCGACAAAAAGATCTTTGAGATGTGGATCCCCTCTTACGGCACCAACATCTATTACAATATCGACGCGGTCAACGTCAGCTCGGATGAGGCGGAGATCATCACCACCTTCTACAATGAGCTGGAGCGCAAGACCTTGTTCGGAAAAGCGACCGTTACGGTCAGGATCCGGGACGGCAAGCCCGTGATATATTCACTGAAAGCAGAGTAAAGGGTTCGATATGGAAGATAATAAATTAGCGAGTGAAAACGCCCGCCTGCTCGGTGCTCTGAGAAAGATCAAGGAGCACAACGAGGAGATCAAAAAAATACTGGACGAAGTGAGCGATCTGCTCGTGACAAACGAACAGACCGAGTCCGCTCCGGTGACGGATGAGGACGTCAAACAGCTTTTGAAAAAGTATTCTCGTCTGCAATGACGTAATGATACTGATGTTCAATAAACAGCAGACCGATAAGAACGTCGGGTTTTTTTGAGTGTCAGTATGATAATAGATTTTATTCGATGGAGCGCAAGCAATGAAAAAGATCGGCATAAAAAAACTGAATGACAACTTCACAAAAGGGGGAGTGTTCCCTCTTTTAGGCATATCGCTGATCATCCTTTTGCTGACCGTCGCGGTCTACTTTGTCGCGCACTATGTCGCCAACAGCTATACGGATGAGAACCGCTTTTCCAACTGGAACTATCTGTATACCGAGAAGGCGGGCTCTGTGCCCGACGGCGAGCTGCGCATCTATAACGCGCAGAACCTGATCATAACGGAAGGCAAAAAAGGCAATATCTATTTCACAAAGACGCTGGAGCCATCGGATAAAGCGAGCAACTTTGTGCTCATCACCGATTTCGCGCCGGTCAAGATCCTTCTCAACGGCAAAGAGATCTATAATAACCAGTTCGACACGGCGGAATATGTCGGCAACTGCTACAACGCCGTCACACTGGAGCCGTCCACTCAGGAGCGACAGCTGGAGGTCATGCTCAAGCTGCCCCTCTCAGTGCGGTTTGAAACCTATCTGAATCCTCCGGGTGACCCGGCATTCACCAACATGCCCGGCTTTATGATCGGACTGATCATGATGGGAGTTGGTCTCTTGGCGGCGATCGTCTTCGGGATCCTCTCGGCAGTCAAAAAACGCCTGTTCCGTTCGATCATCGTATCGGGACTGCTGTTCTATGTCGGACTCGCTCTGGCGCTGTATATGCTGCCTGAGGTCACCTATCTCTTCAACACGCCGAAGTGGATGAACATCACCGCTCTGCCCGTACACCTCACCTTTATGGTCGTGCTGTTGTGCCTAAACGGATTGTTCAAGGGATCGCGCAACACCGCGATCGCCATCCTGTTCGCGTCCGGGATCTCCGCGATCGCGGTGCTGGTAGCGTTCAATCCGCTGACCGTCAAGCTCGCCATCCTGCTGATGTGCCTGCTCACCACGGCTGCCGCGGTGTATGTTGCCCGCACGGCGATGGTACAGCTCGACAGACGTATCCAATACGCGGCGCCCGTCTTTGTGATGTGCGTATTCTGCGTGATGGTCATGGTACTCGCGGCGATCTTTATGAGCACCCGCCAGAGGTTCCTGTATATCTATAACGTCACGATCTCCTCGATCGTCATCATGTGCGTGCTCGAATACATCTACATCCACGATTTCCGGCTGGAACAGCAGACCATCGATGTGCGCGATCAGAGCGTCAAATACAGTAAATCGGTAGAGGGTATCTCGCAGTTTATCCGCAATATGCTCGACTGCCGCGACAAATCAAAGTTTTACGATACAGCTGTCCGCGAGATCCTTGAACTGATCGTCAAGTATAATCCGGACAACACCGATATCCGCTACTGCGTCGCCGTAAAAGACGGTGATACATATAAGGAAGTGGTCAACAGCGGGATCGCGTCCTGCAACTACGAGGTGATCGAGCAAAACGGACGAAAGAATGATAAGGAATGTCTGTTTGCGGGAACCTATTTTGAATATATCCTCAAAAATAAAGATGAAGTCGGCGCTGTCTTCCACTTTGAAAACATCAAGGACGGTATGGACGTCTTCTTCATCAGCATGATCGAAGCGACCTACTGCGGTCTGGTGACCACCTATGAAGATATCTTCACCGACGGCACCCACCGCGATATCAACGTGATCTTTGCCGAGCTCGCCGAAAACACAGAGCTCGATAACGGCTGCAGCGTCGATCACCTGATCAATATCAGAAACAACAGCCGTGAGCTGTGCCTGAGGATCGGCATCGACGAAGAAAGAGCCGAGCATATCTCCATCGCCTCGGAGCTGCACGATCTGGGCAAGATCGCCGTACCGAAGGACATCATCCACAAGGAAGGCAGGCTGACCGAGGAAGAGCGCGTGATGATCAACAGCCACACGGAATTCGGCTATACGATCCTCTCGGCGTATGATGACGACCCCATCCTCGCCACAGCCGCCGTGATCGCACGCTATCACCACGAGCGCTACGACGGTACCGGCAACAACGGCCTCAAGGGTGAGGAGATCCCCATCGAGGCGCGCGTCGTCGCGGTTTGCGACGTATATGACGCGTTGATCTCCGAAAGAACCTATAAAAAGCCGTGGAGCAAAGAGGATGCGATGCATTATCTCAAGGAGAACGAAGGCAAGCTCTTCGATCCCGATATCTGCGAGAAGTTCATTGCGTTCATCGGCGAAGAAGCGGAAGCCAAGAAACCGGCAGCCGCGCAATAACCGACTGTAAGGCGGTGTGTTCATGTCAAAAGAAAAAAAGAATAAACAGAATGACTATGTCCCGACCACGCCTGAGGAAAAGGCTTTTGAAGAGCAACAGGACGCGCGCAAGTCAAAGGTCAAGTTCTATATCAAAAGATTCAAATGGTACCACATCGTGGCTGCCGTTATCGTCCTGTTCCTCATCCTGCTGTTCGGCATATGGCATCTGATCCCCAAAAAAGTGATGAATGTCGCGGTACTGGACAAAACGGTACTCGCCTACGCGGATGATGAAAACATCATCAAGCATACCGTATACCGTAAGCATCAGGGATTTTACTGGATCCTGCATCAGCAGCGGTATGTCAATCCCGAGGGACAGTTCTACGACTACAAAAAGGATTACTTCGGTCCGATGCTCGATGAAGAAGGCAACTTCGACCACAACGTCGAGCTCAAGGACGCGAATTCTACGCCCGATCTGCTGTATCTGTCCGACGCCTACGGGCTGGGCAACGATACCTTCGGCCATTATAACGGCGGTTCTCCGCTCAACGGCGGTATCTCGGACGACGATATGTCGTACATCTCCTTTGCGCATGAGAGCGGCGCGCCGATCATCACGGAAAGTACCTTCTTCAGCTCTCCGCTGTCCGATTCGGTACGCGCTCAGCTGATCGCGCTCACCGGCGTCAATCCGACCAAGTGGATCGGCAGATATATCGTCGATCTGGAGGACTTTACCGACGTTCCCGACTGGGCGCCTCCGATGTATGAGCAGCAGGAAGGCGTCGAATGGCGCTTTACCGGCCCCGGTATCCTGCTGGTATCGTCCGACGGCAAGATCATCATTCTGGAACAAAACACGGATTTCTTATCCAAGAATCTTCTTAGGATCTATATCAACGAAGAATATCGCAAGGAATTCTCCGGCTGTGATAAATGCAACTTCTATAACTGGTTCGAGCTGGTCGAACCGAACTACGGCGTCGAGACAATAGCGACCTTTGATTTTGACCTCAACGCCACCGGTATGGAAAAGATCAGTGAGATCAGCAAGACGCCGCGCTTCTGCGCGATCTCCCGCAATCAGGAGGAGGGCTACGCGCCCGTCTACTACTTCGCGGGCGATTGCAACGACTATGTCAACGGCGACCGCTACGGTGATTTCCTGTTTGCCAACCAGTTTTTCAAATTCCTGTCCTACGACAGACAGGGCGATATCTCCAACTTTTACTGGCGGTTCTACAATCCGCTGATCCGTCATATCCTGTCCGACACCAAGAGCAAGCAATATGTGGAGGAGAAGGAGGATCACGCGGAGGTCGCGCGCGTCAATAACGGCAGCTTCCAGATTCTCGAGGACGAAAAGTGGCGCGGCATGACGCTCAAGGCAGCCGCTTTGAACGCGCAGGAGCCCGGCAAGGCGACCTATTCGCGTGACTTCACCTTCTATGAGGATCTGATCAAATCCGCCGGCGAGATGGGGATCAACTGCCTTGTGGCAAAGGATCTTTTGCCGCCTGAATTCTACGCGGCAGTCAGCCGCTATAACAAGAATCCGGAGAACGGCACGATCTACATCCTCCAGCGCGTCAACGTCCCCGATGAGCTCAGCGCCGCGGATTATCTGAAATCCGACGGTCTGGAAAAATGGAAGGACGCCGTCACGACGTCGATCAACGCCCTCCACGGCAACGGTCACGCGCAAAGTGAAAAGCTCGGCGCGGCAACCTACTTCATCGACGTATCGGAGTATGTGCTGGGTGTGAGCATCGATCCCGCGCTGACCTCAAAGAACGTCGCGGCGATGACCGGACTTTCCGACTACTCCTACAGCGGCGAATATGTCAAGGACAGCAAAGGCGTCGAGGGCTTTGCGGCGTATCTGTACGATACCGCTCAAAAGGTCTCCTACGACGATTACGATTACTATACGCCCATCTCCGTCTGCGGTTCTTATAATATGATCAAGGGCATGTCAGGCGTCAAGGATAAAAACGCGTATGTCTTCAACGACATCGTCTCTGCCGACTGCAAGGAATATTACTTCTGTGATATCGATCTTGATAACGAAAAGATCACCGGCGGCGGCAAGAATTCCGATACCATCGAATCAAAGTATATGAGCGCTTTCAATGAGCTCAAAAAGGTCACCTCGCCTGTACTCGCGTCGGGTGTGTCGTTCTCGGACGTAAACGCCGTTTATGATCAGGACGCTGTCACCGAGACACAGCAGGGCGAGCGGATCACCTCGGCGCTGAAAGCCGCAAAGGACAGCGGTATCTTAGGCGCGACCGTGTATGACCTGAACGACAGCTGGAGCGAGGTCAGCGAGGATATGGAATTCTATACCTCCGTTTCCGACAGCTATCTGTGGCACAACACCTGTGACAGCAAACAGATGTCCGGTCTGATCGCCATGGACAGCGTGATGCCGGAAACGCCCGGTCTGGTCCTCTCCGACGACGACATGGCGCAGGCGGTCTCCATGTACAGTGACGCGGGATATCTGTATATCACCCTGCAGCTGTTACAGGAGATCGATTACAAAGATAACGCCATGTTCATCGGTCTGGATACCTTCCAGCGCAACGACGGCGAGTATTACTACGCCGACGATTTCACGGCGAACTCCCTCTCCGGTATGGAGTATTCTCTCCGCTTTGAGGGCAAGCAGAACGCCGCGCTGTACGTCATCGATACCTATGACCGCAGCAAAGACAGAGCCTATACAAAAGAAAGCTATACCGGCGACTACAACAAGGTGGCGGATCTGAGCTACGGCGGCTTTACCTCGGGTGATACCCAGTTCTACCAGACCGGCTCGACCATCTATATCCGCCTGCCGTGGACATGGCTCAACGTCGCCGATCCGTCCAAAAAGCTCGTGATCAACGACGATTCGTTCAAGGGAGATACCGCCAAGACCGTTACGACCAACGGCGCGCTGGTATCCGTCATGATCGGCGAGCGCAAGGAGGGCGACGTCATGTATGCCTTCCCCATGGATAAGCACGACCCCGGATACAAAGTTTTCCAGTGGAGCAAATGGGAGACCGTCAAGTACACCTCCCGCCGCAAGGAGAGCTTTGATATACTCAAGCAATTTTTTTCGGGACAATAAACAAGGGGCTTGAGAAAAGCCCCACCTCCCGTCAGCCGTAATATTACGGCTGACGGGGAGGCCGACAATCAGGAGATAACCGCTTGAAGATCGAACTGTTAAGCGTTATCGGGTTACTGCTGTGCCTGTTGATCATCGGCATAGAGTACATTCTTCTTTATCGTTTGGCTGAACTGCAGGATGAGCATACAGCCCGCAACGATAACATCAGGCGCAGGCTTGATGTCCACGTGGAAGGGGTGCTCTATGCGCCCACCGAGGGCAGCCGTAACGCCGAGATAACCGCATTGGCCGATGAAATAAACGGAGATTTCACCGTTTATGAGATGGCTGTCAAGGAAATCAAAGAACATCAGGGCTCCGGCTTTGATGATGAAGCAAAAGAGAAGCTGATCGAGCGCATCAACACGCAGGTCGAGCCCGTCGAGATGTACGCCAAGATGCTCGACGAGGGCGACGTCTACCACAAGGGCTATGCCTGCAGAAGGCTCGCCGATCTGGAGGCGATGGAGTACCGCGATAAGATCAAGGAATGTGTCGACAGCAAGGACAGAGATCTGGCTTATAACGCCGCGATGGCGCTGTGTCAGATGGGCGACGTATATGAGGTCGCCGAGTACCTGCTGAGCATCGAGAACGATACCCAGTATTCGGGCAGGATCGTCAACGAGTTCTTTGCCCAGTTCACCGGCGACAGAGAGGAGCTCGCGGCAAAGCTCTTTGAAAAATGCAATAAGTACATGAAGTGTACGGTCATCAAGACGATCGCACAGTACAAGATCGACGGCTTCAGAAATATGTATATCGAGGGCGCGTCGGGCAACGATACCCAGCTGAAGATCGCCTGTGTCAAGGCGCTTGCCGCGTTCGGCTATCCCGAGGATGAACAGATCCTGCAGATCGCCGCGGGCGATAAGGACTGGGTGATCCGTTCCTCGGCAGTCAGAGGACTCTCACTCCTAAAGACGCAAAGCGCGCTCAATACCGTCAAGCACGCGCTGGGCGACAAGGAATGGTGGGTGCGCCAGACGGCGGCACAGTCGATCACCCGCATGGATATCTCGCCCAAGGATCTGGAAGAGATCTTAGGCGGATACGACCGTTTTGCCGCCGACGCGATGAAGAACGTCCTGTATAAGACGGTCGACACGTGATCTTTTATCTATCGCAAGCTTTTTATGATCGTTTAGGCACGCCTATTGACGATCCGTTAACGCAAAGTATCTGATTAGGAGGAACAGACTGTGGGATTTTTGAATGCGATACGCCACTTTATCGTTTTTTTCAATTACTTCTGCATGGCTTTTACGCTGTTGCTCAACTTAATATACATCATCCAGCTGTTTGTGTCTTTTTTCCGCGTAAACCGCAACTATAACAAGACCTTTTCCGATGATTATCTCAGCTATGAGGACAGCGAAAACCTCCTGCCCATCTCGCTGATCATCCCCGCGTTCAACGAGCAGGAGCATATCGTGCAGAACGTCCGCTCGCTGATGAAGCTCAACTATCCGCATTTTGAGATCATCGTCGTGAACGACGGCTCAACGGACAAAACGGGCGATAAGGTCATCGAAGCCTTTCATATGCACAAGATCGAGACCTCGATCCGCTACCAGATCCCGACCCAGAAGATCGAGGCGGTCTATTACAGCAAGACCTATCCCAACCTTTTGTATGTACAAAAGGCGAACGGCGGTAAATCCGACGCGCTGAACGCCGGCATCAATATCTCGAAATATCCGCTGTTCACCTGTCTGGACGCCGACTCTCGTATTGAGAAGGATGCGCTGCTGCGCCTTTCGATGGAGTTCATCAAGGATTCCCGCACCGTGGTCGCGGGCGGTATCGTGCGTATCGCGAACGGCTCCAAGATCGTCGACGGCGAGCTAAAGGGCTTTACGATGCCCAAAAAGCTCATCGAGCGTTTCCAGATCGTCGAGTACTATCGTTCCTTTTTGATGGGACGTGTCTTTTGGGCGGCGTCCAACTCTCTGCTCATCGTATCGGGCGCTTTCGGATTGTTCAGAAAGCAGACCGTCATCGAGGTGGGCGGCTACAAGAAGAACACCATCGGCGAGGATATGGAGATTGTCGTCCGTATCCACCACTATATGCGCAAGCACCGCAGGAAATACAAGGTCAAATTCAACGAATTTTCGGTTTGCTGGACACAGGGCCCGATGTCGCTCAACGACATCCGCAGCCAGCGCCGCCGCTGGCAGATCGGTCTGATGGATACGCTGATCTCGCACGCGAGCATGACCTTCAACCCGCGCTACGGCTTTGTCGGACTGGTATCGATGCCCTACAACTGGATCTTCGAGTTGTTCGGCGCGCTGGTCGAGACGATCGGTTATTTCCTGATACCGTTCACGCTGATCATGGGCGAGTTGAACATGTTCTTCTTCGTCATCTATTTCCTGTTGTCGGTATCCTTGGGCGTCATCCTCTCCGAGGGCAGCCTTGTGCTGGAGCAGTACACCCACCGCGCCGCGATGACCGCCAAGCAGAGCATCGCGATCTCCGTATACGCGATCCTCGAGAACTTCGGCTACCGACAGATCATCACCATCTTCCGTGTGGAAGGTATCCTCAAATACCGTAAGCTCCGTAAAACATGGGGCAAGATCAAGCGTAAGGAGTTTGAACAATGAAGAAGATCGTCATCTCTGTTATCGCTACCATTGTCGTGCTCTTTTTTCTGGCGCAGACCGGCTTGCTCGCGCCGTTCGGTATCAAGCAGCTCTCTGTCTTCGGCCGTGAGAACAGGAAAAGCTCCGACGTAGACACCTCGAGCGAAGAATACATGGATACCGCCAACAACCTGAGCTACCGCTTCAAGGCGGAGGGTCAATATTTCAGCGTGTATCAAAACGGCGGCTGGAAAGAGCAGTTCATGACCGGCGTCAACATCGGCGCGTCGGAGCCCGCTTTGTTCCCCGGCGATCTCACGATCAGCTATGAGACCTATCTGAGATGGTTCAAATACATCAGTGAGATGAACTGCAACTGCATCCGTGTCTATACCACCATGCGCCCGCAATTCTATCTGGCGCTCAACGATTTTAATAAAGACGCCGATAAACCGATCTATCTCTTTCAGGGCGTATGGGTCAACGAGGACGTCTGACCACCGTTGACGTCATCCACGGCAACGCTGTCATCCCCGAAAGCCCCGGTAAAGCCTCCGGTACCTATCGTACCGATGTATCGCGCTGGATGGCGGGCTGGATCGTCGGTATCGAGTGGGATCCCAACCTCGTCATCAACACCGATGAGCAGCATCCCGATATGCGCGACTATGACGGCAATTATCTGTTTACCCAGAGCGCCACGCCCTTTGAGGCGTTCCTATGCCGTGTCGGCGACGCGCTGATCGACCATGAGACCGAGCAGTATCAGTTTCAGGTACCGCTCGCCTTCACCAACTGGATCACCACCGACCCGCTGAGCCATCCCAACGAACCGCATTTCGATGAGGATAAGGCGACCGTGAACACCGAGAATATCAAGTTCCGTAACTTTGACCCCGGTATGTTCGTTTCTTACCATATCTATCCCTATTACCCCGACAGCCTGAACTATCAGGAGGACTATCTGTCCAACAAAGACAGCGAGGGCAAGGTCGACACCTACTCCGCGTACCTCAAGGATCTGAAGCTGGTACACACCCTGCCGATGCTCGTCGCCGAGTTCGGTATACCGACCTCTCGCGGCATGGGTCACGAGAGCGTGATGGGCTACAATCAAGGTCATGTCGATGAAAACGCGCAGGGCGCGATGCTCACGGGTATGATCGACTCCATCTATGACACGGGCTACGCCGGCGGACTGGTGTTCACATGGCAGGACGAGTGGTTCAAGCGTACATGGAACAACGTTATGTTCGATATCGCCGACCGCCGACCGTTCTGGTCGAATATCCAGACCACCGAGCAGTGCTTCGGTATTCTGGCGTTCGATCCGGGCGCGAAATACACCGTCAGCTATCCCGACGGCGATCTGTCCGAATGGGATAATGCCGAGGCGACCGTGACAAACGATCAGGGCGATCTGTACGTCCGCAGTGACGAGCGCTATGTCTACATCATGGTCAAGGCAAAGGATTATGACTTTAACAACGACACGCTGTACATCCCGATCAACACGATCTCCGGACAGGGCAACACCAAGGCGCCGGATGATAAGCTGACCTTTGACGAAGGCGCGGATTTCCTGATCAAGCTGCACGGCGCGAGTGACTCCCATATCTATGTAGATCGTTATTATGACGCGTTCAATTATCATTTTGTCGAGTCCCGCATCCTGTCGGATTTTCCGGTGCTGAAGGATTCCGATAAAAAGGACAGCGGCAACTTTGACGAAATGATGATGTGCTACGGCTACCACCTCAAGGTAGGCGGTACCGGAGTGGAGGTGCCGGATAAGGCATATGAGACCGGTAAGCTCCAGTACGGCAACGGCAATCCCGAATCGGAGGACTACGCCTCCCTCACCGACTTCTGCTACGGCAACGGCGGCGTTGAGCTGCGCATCCCGTGGCAGCTGCTGAACGTCATGGATCCCTCCTCCAAGCAGCAGATGGGCGACTTCCAGGAGGAACAGGTCTTTACGCCGCAGGATTTCAACGCGTTCGACTTCGGCTTTGCTTATACCTCTGACGATAAGGCGCTGAGCATCTCTCTGTCCGGCAGCTACACCTATGACGAATGGACGATCCCCACCTGGCACGAGCGCTTGAAGCCCTCTTACTATGAGCTGCAAAAGTATTTGCAGACCTATCGCGATAACGAAAAGAACAACAAAAAAGGGGTGACAAAATGAAAAGGATAACAGCGCTGCTTTTAGCGTTGATGATGCTTCTTCTTGTCGCCTGCTCCAAAGAGCAAGATGATAAAAACGCCGGTGTTTCCGGGCAGATCACTCTGCCCGACACACAGGGCGTTTTTATGCCTTTTTACGCCGCTGATAACGGTTATCTCTATCGCAATACCGGCAAACAAAAGGGCGAGCTGTTCTATGTCAACGGCGTCAATATGGGCTTGACGGAGCCGCAGACTGATTTAGCGGCGCCCGATACCACCTATGACACCTATATGGATTGGTTCAAAAAGATCGCCGCCATGAACGTCAACACCGTGCGCGTGTTCACGATCATGAACCCCGATTTCTACCGTGCTTTTGCCGATTACAATGAGAACAACAGCACACCGCTGTATCTGATACAGGGCGTCTGGTTCTCGGAGGATCTGATGTACCGGCTGACCGACGCGCTTGAGAGCGACAAGATCCTGATCACGGCATTCAAACGCTCGGTCACCGAAACGATCGACGCGATCCACGGCTCCAGCGACTATACGACCTACGGCAAGTTCAGCCCCGCGATCTATGACCGCGATATCTCCGACTATGTGGTCGGCTATATCCTCGGGCTGGAATATCCCGCCGCGTTTGTGGAGGAAACCAACGCCTCCCATCCCGATATGGCGAATTATCAGGGAAAGCTCCTATCGACCGCCGAGGGTTCGACGCCGTTCGAGGCGTTCCTATGCGAGGTCGGCGACACGCTGATCACCTATGAGAGCTACGCCTATTCCTGCCAGATACCGGTCGCGTTTTTGAACTGGCAGACTCTCGATACCTTAAAGCACAGCGCCGAGCCCTTTGCCGAGGAAGAGGACGCGCAGAGCGTCGATACCGAGAAGATCAAGGCGGCGGACGGCTATTACGCGGGACTTTTTGCCGCGGTGGATGTGTACCCCTACTATCCCGAATTCATGAATCACCAGAAAGAATATGTCGAGGCGGACGATAACTACCTCGCCTATCTCAACGATCTGAAAAAGACCTACACCGTTCCCTTGCTCGTCGCCGAATACGGTCTGAGCACCTCGCGAGGGATCGCGCACACCGGGATCAACGGCTACCAGCAGGGCGGGCTGACGGAACAGCAGCAGGGCGAGCTGGACGCGCGGATGGCGCGGGATATCTGCGACGCGGGCTGCTGCGGAGGACTGCTCTTCTCATGGCAGGACGAGTGGTTCAAGCGCACATGGAACATGGAGATGTACTACCCCGATAAGCCCGCTGACCGCACACACGACCTGTCATCCGCGGAACAGAGCTACGGCGTGATGGCGTTCGACGTTTCCGCCGCCTATCCCGACGGCGACACCGCGGAGTGGAACGGCAACACCGGTATCGGCGACAGCAGAGTATGCGCCCGCTATGACGCGGAGTATCTGCATTTGCTCGTATCCCTGCCGGACGGCTTCGACTTTGAGAAAGATACCTACTACATCCCCGTTCAGGTGACGGGTGAGGGCAGCACCGCCAAAAAGGACGGCGCCCTGCGCTTTTCGGAGCCGGTCGATTACCTGATCGAGCTTAAAGGAAAAGAGAACTCCCGCGTGCTGTGCGACGCGTACCGCGACGTTTTCTATTTCCGCCAGAACGTGATCCGAAAGATCTTCGGCAACGACATGGCGGAGCCCGCCGTGAAGAACAGCGGCGAGTATCATCCGACCTATATGCTGACGGCAAACGAGATGTACCTGCCCGACGAGGATATCACGCTCGAGCCGCAGTATGTTGAGACCGGCAAGCTGCTCTACGGCAACGCGAATCCGGACAGTGAGGATTTCAACTCGCAGGCTGATTTCTGTCTGGCGGGCAACAAGCTCGAGATCCGCATCGCGTGGTATCTGCTCGGGATCAAAAATCCCCGCACAAAAGCGTGTATCGGTGAGCTGACCGGTAAGGAGCTTACCTTCACCACCTTTGACACCATCAAGCTCGGCGCGGGAACACAGGGAGAGATCCCCCTGTATGACGCCGAATTCTCAGGGCTGAAAACCATCACGTACGATCAAAGGCTGAAAAAATCGTACGATATCATGGCAGAAGCCTTCCGATCATTACCCTCGTTCGACATCAAAAAATAATGGATAAAGGCAAAGCGCTGTTCCGAACATAACACGACCCCCTGCTTGATCGCTCAGGCAGGGGGTCAACTGTATCATTTATTATTTTAGAATTCCGGCGAACTGACCGGCTGTTTCTCCTCCGTCGGTTTGCTCAGGATGATGATGTAATCCATCGTGTTAGTCTCGTCGGGGATGTAGTTACCGACCGCGTTCAGCGTCACGCGATCTCCGTTGGCGTTTCTCATACTCACCGTCGTCGAGAACGGTTCGGTTTTTTGGATGTGTTCCAAAACCTCTTTATAGACGGACAGGTCGTTTTCGGAACCGATCCTGTCGATAAAGTTCTCACCGTTCAACTCGGTTTCCAACTCATGCGCGCTGATGCCGATAATGTTCTCCAGCCCGTTGAACAGCACGGTAAAGCGAATATCGCCCTCGGAGGTACGGGACAAAAAGAGTACCGTATCTGTCGAGATATGAGAGAGCAGGGACATTTGCTTTTCAAGGTTGCTCAGCTTGGTGATATTGCGCACGGAGCCGTAGAAGATCTTCTCCTCACCCTCGCTGTGCAGATAGTAGAAGTGCATGTCGAAGGTGGTCAGCGATCCGTCGGTCTTATAAAAGTGCAAAAGACCCTTGGAGCCGTTCAGCCGATCGCGCTGCGCCAGCCGCAGCAGCTCGGTGATGCGCGGAACATCCGCCTTAGGCAGAAAACGCTGGATGCAGGTCAAACGCTCCTTAAAATCGGGTACATCGACCGCCTCATAGAATTGTTCGTTATATCGCACGATATCCACGTCGTCGCCGTGCCACGAATATAGTGCGCACGGACCGAGGATACTGTTGAGCATGGTATCGCTGTAGATGTTGTTATCGAGCAGCTCGCGCAGGCGGAACTGCTGGTTCGCCTTGAACGAGATACCCGAGGTATCGATCTTGTCGGGATCGTCGATCAGGCTCTCAAAATCCGTGATCGGCATCGGACGGAAGAAATAATACCCTTGGATATAGCGGCATCCCATATCGATCAAAAAGTCCTTTTGCTCCTTGGTCTCAACGCCCTCGACAATGATCGGCACGCCGATCGTCTTGGTCAGGTTGGTGACCGATTCCAAGATCTGTATGCTCTTTTCTTCGTTGCTTTCATTCATGTTCAAAAACTGCGCGTCGAGCTTGATGACGTCGATATTCAGGTTTTTGAGCATATTCAGCGTGGAGCTGCCGCTGCCGAAATCGTCCATCAATACCGTAAAGCCCTTTTCCCTTAACGACCGCACGGTCTCCATGACGAGCGCCGTGTTGGTGATATAGGAGGATTCGGTGATTTCGATCTTGAGCAGGTTGCGCTCCAATTCATATTTATTGATCAGGTTTTCAAAGATAGCGGGAAGGTCGGTGTGCAGGATATCGGAGACCGACACATTCACCGAAACAGGAAGCGGCGTGTGACCGCTCTTGATCCATTCATGCTGCCAGCGGCAGACGTCATCCCAGATATACAGATCCAGATCGGAGATGAGCCCGCGCTTCTCGAGCACGGGAATGAACGTGTCGGGCGGGATGACCGTACCGTCGGGCTTGATCCAGCGCGCCAGCGCCTCGGCGCCGACGATCTTTCCCGATGACGCGCGGCACTGCGGCTGCAGATAAAAGACGATCTCATGCTGTTTGATCGCCCGTGAAAAATCTGTCAGTACGCGATACTCCGCGTTGGTGCGCGAGTACATTCCTTTTTCAAATACACGGATGCGGCTGTGGTAGCCTTCCTTCGCGACCTGTGCCGCCAACAGCGCACGGTCGAGCATATCCATCAGCTCGTACTCTCGCTTGACGACACAAACGCCGAACGCGGGCAAAAAGCTCGAGCTGTTGCCGCGCGAGCCGATCAGGGCAGAAACATCCTCATAGATGTGACCGATCAGCTCCATGTCGTAGGGGATCAGCAGACAGAAATCATCCTGTCCGAAATAACCCGCCGTACCGCCGGTACGCTCACCGGCTTCGAGCAGCGTCGCGCCGATCTGTATCATCAGCAGATCGCCCTCACTGTGGCCGTACCACTCGTTGAAGAGCTTGAAATTATCGATATCGATACTGACCAGACACCATTCCGTATCGGTGTTCTTGATGCGCTGCTGTACGTCCTTGACAAAGGCGCGCTTCTTCAGCAGTCCGGTCATCTCGTTGCGGTTGTTGTCGGCATATACCGCTGTGTCGGTCAGACCCAGCTCGCGGATCTTTCGGCTTTGGCAGTCAAAGATATACATACGGATGACATTAGGCTCCAATCCGTACTCCTCTCCCGCGATCATCACCATTTCCACCCAATGCCAGTTTCCGACGATCAGCCGAAAACGGTATTCTTCACAGCACAATCCGGGGAGCTCGGAACCGGACAGGCGGTAGAGGATCGTTTCCGGATTCATCAGCTCGATAAATCTTTCACGCTCCTCGGGATGGATCAGTTCCTCGGACATACCGATGAAAACCTCTCTGTAACTGCCCTTCGTCAGCGGCATGGCATATTTTTTTGAAACGTGAAAAACACTCTTGAAAGTCTGTTGCTTCACATCGATCTCAAGCAGCTCATCATAGGATGAATTGTCAAGAAATCGCACGATTGTTTCGGGCTGTCTGACATGCTTCAGCAGATCGAAAAAACCAGTGTCCATGACCGTTACCTTTCCTTAAAAAAATCGCCGGGAATTCAAGTTAATCATAGTCTTTTTCGGCAATTTTTTCAATATGGCAGCCTTAAAATCGGGATTAGTCA
The DNA here is from genome assembly GCA_900320995.1 of uncultured Eubacteriales bacterium. Lineage (GTDB taxonomy): Bacteria > Bacillota > Clostridia > Oscillospirales > Acutalibacteraceae > Ruminococcoides. The sequence continues at coordinate 10,119 of ONUI01000015.1, read as the reverse complement.
TATAATAATATGGCAGATTTTATGAAATCTACACAAGATAAAACGGTATTTTTCCCCCTCACGGCGTCGCTGTGGGCTCCGGGGCGCGCGGACCGTCGGAAAAAGCCGCCTTTTTTTCGCATTATTATTGTATTTTTTTCATTGATAGTTTATAATTATTTAGTTAACATATCATAGAACGGAGAGCGCCTATGTCGACACCGAACGAACTGTTTCAAAGCGGATATATGACCTCTGCGATCGAGTGGATCGGAGAACAGATCCCCGGCGGATTTTTCATCTACCGCGCCGACGCGGAGATGGAGCTTTTGTATGTCAACAGCGCCGTGCGGATCATGTACGGCTGCGACACGGACGAAGAGTTTCGCGAGCTGACCGGATACACCTTCAAGGGCATGGTGCATCCCGACGACTATGAATCGATCGATCAGTCGATCGAGGAACAGATCCACGATCAGAAGGCGGCAAACCGCGATCACGTGGAGTACCGCATCATCCGCAAGGACGGCAGTATCCGATGGGTCGACGACTACGGCCATTTCGCTCAGTTCCCGGGCTACGGCGACGTGTTCTATGTATTTATCAGCGATATCACCGAGCAGTATCTCGCCAAGGAAGAAAGCTACCGCCGCGCGGGCGTCTATAACTCGATGCTCGAACAGCTCCACTCTGCCGCCGATACCAGCCTGACCGTTTTTCGCAGTAACCTGACCACGGGACTGATCGAAGAAGCACACGGCGTCGACCTCTACCAAACAGATCGGGCAGGAGTGAATTTTGAGGACGCGGAGCGGGTTCGTCAGGAGAGCCTGCTCGTCGACGGCGACAGAGAGAAATATGAAGAATGCTTCCGCATCGAACAGCTGATGGATCGCTTTTATAAGGGCGCTCCGCCCGCGACCTTTGTCGCCTATTGCCGTCGGCAATCGGGACGGCAGTGCTTTGTCCACTTTACGCGTTCGGTCGCCCATGCGCCCACGAGCGGCGATCTGATCCTCTTCGGTACGGAGAGCGAATACAACAATGAAAAGGTCGCCGAGGTACTCAACGAGAAGGTTCTCGCACAGCAGTACGATATGGTCACCTACATCGTCGACAACAACTACAGCGTCGTGATCGGCGACGCCTCCAAGATAGGGAAAGGCAGTATCTTTCCCAAGCACCACAGCGGCTTATACGCCGACTATATCCACGATCAGGTTTTGCCAGCGGCGTCTGAGAGTATGCACGATATCGCGGCGCTGGAAAAGGCGCTTTCGATCGACACCATCGCGGAAAACCTTGAGGACAACGAGTCCTATACCATCAACGTAACCTGTGAGATCGACGGCGCGACCTATTACAAACGGTTCACCTACTATGTCATCGACAGAGAAACACGCTTCTTCCTGCTGCTCAAGTCCGACGTGACCGACGTTCTCCGTCACGAGCGCGAGCAGAACGATATCTTGGCGCTCGCGCTGAAAGAAGCGGAGCACGCCAATGTCGCTAAAACCGCCTTTTTGTCCAGCATGAGTCATGAGATCCGCACCCCGATGAACGCGATCATCGGACTCAACAGTATTGCGCTGAAGGATCCGACCCTCAGCGAAAAGACAAAGGATTATCTCCTCAAGATCGGTGAAAGCGCGGGTCATCTGCTCAACCTGATCAACGATATCCTCGATATGAGCAGGATCGAATCGGGCAGATTGACGCTCCATAAAGAAGAATTCAATCTGGCGGAAATGCTGGAACAGATCAACACCATCGTCCAGTCCCAGTGCGACGACAAGGGCTTGAACTTTGAATGTCATATCAACGGCGCGGTCGACGACTGGTACTTCGGCGACGACACCAAGCTCAAACAGGTCATCATCAATATCCTGAGCAACGCGATCAAATTCACCGACGCGCCGGGAAATGTGACCTTTACGGTCGATCAGGTCGCTTGCTTCGACCGCCAGACAACGCTCCGCTTTACCGTGCGCGATACCGGTATCGGAATGGACAGGGATTATCTGCCGAAGCTCTTTGACCCCTTTACGCAGGAGGACGCCAGCCGCAGGAACAAATACGGCAGTACGGGACTGGGAATGGCGATCACCAAAAGCATCGTAGAAATGATGAACGGCACCATCGACGTTACGTCGAAGAAGGGTGAAGGCTCGACCTTCACTGTGACCGTTACGCTCAAAAACTGTGAAAACGGCAAACGCAATACCAAGGCGTTCGATTACTCGGCGATCAAGGCGCTGGTCGTGGATGACGACCCGATCGCGCTGGAGCACGCCGGCATCGTTCTCGATGACATCGGCGTTTCGGCGGACGCCGTGTCCTCGGCGGATGAGGCAATCTCGGCGATCGAGATCCATCACGCGAAACAGGAGCCCTATAACCTTGTGCTCGTGGATTGGCGGATGCCCTATCGCGGCGGCGCCGACGTCACGCGCGAGATCCGCCGCCGATACAGCAACGAGACGCGCGTGATCGCGCTGACCGCCTATGACAGCGTCGACGTCATGGATGAGGCGATCGCGGCGGGAGTCGACGGCTTTATCCCGAAGTCGGAGTTCCCCGTGGTAGTCAGCCGTGAGATCGAACGCGTCATGCACCTGCCCGTCAAGGCGGCGAAGAGCCGCGTTGAGCTGGCAGGCAGAAGGATCCTTCTCGCCGAAGATCTGCCGATCAACGCCGAGATCATCAAGGAACTGCTGTCCATCAAGGGCATGGCGACCGACCACGCCGAAAACGGACAGATCGCGCTCCGGCTGTTCAGCGACAGCGAGCCGCATTACTATGACGCGGTGCTGATGGATGTGCGCATGCCGGTCATGGACGGTCTGGAGACCGCCGCCGCGATCCGTGCGCTGCCCCGCGAGGACGCCAAAAGCGTCCCGATCATCGCGCTGACGGCAAACGCGTTTGATGAGGATGTACAGCGGTCTTTGCAGGCGGGAATGAACGCTCATCTGTCAAAGCCCGTCGAGCCCGATCAGCTTCACCATACGCTGATGGAGCTCATCGACGCTGATTTATAATCGAAATAACCGGGATGGAGGGATCCATCCGTAACCATAATTTGATGGGGCATACCATGATTCGTATTCAGGACACAAAACAGAATACCGGCGGGCTGAGCAAATATCTCTCCCCTGTCGCGGTATGGGCACTCGCCTTCGGCAGCGCTGTCGGATGGGGCGCCTTTGTCATGCCCGGCACCACCTTCCTGCCCATCGCGGGACCATGGGGCTCCGTGATAGGACTGTTGATCGGCGCGGCGATCATGCTGATCATCGGGCTGAGCTACCGCGTTTTGATGGCGCGGTATCCCGACGCCGGCGGCTCCTATACCTTTGCCGCCAAGGTGCTCGGAAGCGACCACGGCTTTTTGTGCGCGTGGATGCTGCTGTTGACCTACGCGGCGATCATCTGGGCGAACAGCACGGCGCTTGCTTTGATCGTCCGATTCCTGTTCGGCGACGTATTCTGCTTCGGCTTTTCTTATCAGATCGCGGGCTACACCGTCTACATGGGCGAAGTGCTGTTGTCCGTCGCGATCATCGCCGCCGCGTGTCTGGTCTGTGTCGCGGGAAAACGGCTTTCGGCATTTGTACAGACGCTCTGCGCGATCCTGCTCTTCGCGGGGATCGCCGTGTGCTTTGTCATGATCACTGTCCGACGCGGAGGGCTCGGCGATATCACGCCCGCTTTCTCGTCACAGGGTAAGCCCATGTCCCAGATCTTGGCGATCGTGCTCCTCGCTCCGTGGGCATTCATCGGCTTTGAGTCGATCTCCCATTCTGCCGAAGAATTTCGTTTTCGACAGAAAAAAGTCCTGCTCATCCTGATCGCGGCGCTCGCCACCGGCGCGCTCGCGTATATCATGCTCACGCTGTGCGCTGCCGCGGCTACCCCCGACGGCTTTCACAGCTGGAGCGAATACATCGGTGTATTATCCGACATAGACGGCATCCGCGGTCTGCCGACCTTCTACGCCGCGCAAAACGCCATGGGAACGGCAGGTCTGATCATCCTGGGCGTCGCCTCCTTCTGCGGCATCTTCACCGGTCTGATCGGCAATATGATCGCGCTGAGCCGCCTGATCTATCGTATGTCTGCCGACGAAATGCTTCCCAAACAAGTCGGAAAGCTCAACAAAAAGGGGATCCCCTCACGCGCGCTGTGGTCTGTCGCGATCATCTCCATGATCATCCCGTTCTTCGGCAGGACCGCGATCGGCTGGATCGTCGACGTCACCACCATCGGCGCGACGGTCGTCTACGCCTATGTTTCGATTTGCGCCGCTGTGGTCGGCAAACGAGAGAAAAAGATCTCCACACTCCTGTTCGGTGTGATCGGCGCCGTGATCGCAGTGATTTTCGCGGTGTTCTATCTGCTGCCGCATATCCAGTCACAAAGTGAGCTGGCGGCGGAATCCTATATGATCCTGATATTGTGGAGCCTGATCGGTATGATCCTGTTCCGCGTGCTGATGCGGCGCGACAAAACCCGACTGATCGGTAAGAGCACCGTGGTCTGGATCATCCTGTTCTGTCTGATCCTGCTGGTATCCGTATCCTGGGTGAACCGCACTACCCTCGATCACGCAAAGGCAGTCACGCAGGAGGTGCAGGAGGTACACACCGATCTTGCCGGACAGGCGGGATTGGAACCCCAAAACGACAGCGTCAGACAGACGAACCGATTTCTGGATGAACGCTTCAACGGATTTGCACAGAACGTCAGACAAAACATTCTGATACTCGGCGGACTGCTGCTCGGATCACTGCTCCTGATATTCAGCATCTTTTCCATCATCAAAAAGCGGGAACAGCTCATCGAAGCCGAACGACTTCTCGCGGAAGAAAACAGCCGCGCCAAGAGCGCCTTTCTCTCCAACATGAGCCACGATATCCGCACGCCGATGAACGCGATCACCGGCTACACGGCGCTGGCGCTGAAGGAGGAGGGCGTGCCCGAATCGACCCGCTCCTATCTGGAAAAGATCGATACCTCGGGAAAACAACTGCTCTCACTGATCAACGATATCCTCGATATGAGCCGCATCGAATCCGGCAAGATGGAGCTGGATCCGGCGCCTGCCGATCTGACCGAGATCCTCGACGAGACCTGTCATATCTTTGATATACAAATGCAGGCAAAGCCGCTGACCTACACGGTGGATCACAGCGACGTCAAGCACCCCTATGTCGTCTGTGATAAAAACCGTCTCAACCGCATCCTGCTCAACCTGATCTCCAACGCCTATAAATATACGCCCTCCGGCGGCAGCGTCAGCGTCAGGCTGACAGAGCCGGAGACATCCGGAATAGAAAAGACCTATGAGATCAGCGTCACCGACACGGGCATTGGCATGAGCCCGGAGTTCGCCGAGCATATCTTTGACTCCTTCGAGCGCGAACGCAGTCAAACCGTCAACGCGATCCAGGGTACGGGTCTGGGTATGGCGATCACCAAGAGGTTCGTCGAGATGATGAACGGTACGATCTTTGTCCAAACCGAGCAGGGTAAGGGCTCGACCTTTACGGTACGGCTGAGCTTTCCGCTCGCGAATGAGGATGAGGTCCATACGCCAACCGCTCAGGCAGAATCGAAGCACTTCGATTTCAGCGGCGTGCGGATCCTTTTGGCGGAGGATAACCCCATCAACAGTGAGATCGCCTGCATGATCCTCACGCAGGAGGGCTTTATCGTAGACGTCGCCGAAAACGGACAAATCGCCGCCGAGATGCTCGAACGTACCGATTCGGGCTATTACAGCGCGATCCTGATGGATATCCAGATGCCCGTGATGAACGGCTATGACGCGACGCGCAGGATCCGCGCATCGGCGGGTGAGAACGCCCGCGTCCCCATCATCGCCGTTACGGCGAACACCTTTGAAGATGACAGACAAGAGGCATTTGACGCGGGGATGAACGCCCACGTCGCAAAGCCCTTTAACCCCGACGAGCTGATCGCGACGCTCGCCGAATGTATCAAAGCAGAATGATTCCGAAAGATTGATACGGAGAGTGCCATGAAGAATTATATGACAGCACGCGGCATCAAACGCCGCGTGCTGATAGTCGATGATGAACTGATCAACCGAGAACTGCTCGGCGCGATGCTGTCACAGACCTTTGAGATCGAGACCGCGTCCGACGGTCAGGAAGCCATGATAATGCTGACACAGCCCGACGCGGATTATTCACTGATCCTGCTCGATCTGCTGATGCCCGTGATGGACGGCTTTGAGGTGATCGAGCGCTGTCAGGCGGATGAAGCGCTCAAGCGGATCCCCATCATCGTGATGACGTCCGAAAAATCCGCCGAGGTGCGCAGCATCCGTATGGGCGCGGCGGATTTTATCACCAAGCCCTACGACATGCCCGAGGTCATCCTCGCGCGCTGTGAGAGGATCATCGAGCTGAGCGAGGACAAGAGCATCATCCGCTCTACCGAGCGCGACAAGGTCTCGGGGCTGTATACACGCAGTTTCTTCTTCGTGTACCTGCGTCGGATGATCCATCGGCTTGATCGCCCGATGGACGCGCTGGTGCTCAACCTCGACCGCTTCCATCTCATCAACGAGCTGTTCGGCCGCGGTGAAGGCGACCGCGTGCTCGCCTGCATCGGCGGAATGATTGATGAGAAGCTCACACAGCTGCGCGGTATCGCCTGTCGCAGTGAAAGCGACACTTTCTTCATCTTTTGCGAACGGCAGGAGGAATATGAGCCGCTGCTGGAAGAGATGCAAAAGAAGCTCGCGGAATTTGCCGGATCGCGCAGTCTGCGCCTGAGGGCGGGCGTTTATTCCTGCGAAGGGAACGAGGGCGAGCCCGAGTCGTGGTTCGGCCGCGCCAAGCTGGCATGCGACCGCATCCGCGGTCAATACGGCTCTTTGACGACCCGCTACAACAACGAGCTGTATGAACGCACGGTCTTTCACGAACGGCTGATCGGCGACGTTGACGCCGCGATCGACAACCGCGATTTTGTCGTCTATTTTCAGCCGAAATATCAAATACAGGGTGAGCGTCCCGTGCTCACCAGCGCCGAGGCGCTGATCCGCTGGATCCATCCCGAGCTTGGATTTATCAGTCCGGGGGAGTTCATCCCGCTCTTTGAACAGAACGGTCTGATCCGTCGGGTGGATCACTATGTCTGGCGCTGTGCCGCACAGCAGATCAAGCGCTGGCGCGAGCAATACGATGTGACCGTCCCGATCTCGGTGAACGTGTCGCGCGTCGATATCTTCGATCCCGAGCTGGAGAAAAAGCTCTGCGATATCCTTGAAGAGTTCTCCCTCACCCCCGACGAGCTGATGCTCGAGATCACCGAGTCCGCCTATTCCGACAGCGCGGATCGGCTGATCGAGGTGGTCGGCAGCCTGAGAGAGAAGGGCTTCAAGATCGAGATGGACGACTTCGGCGCCGGCTATTCTTCACTGAATATGCTGACCGAGATCCCGATCGACGTCTTGAAGATCGATATGCAGTTCATCCGCCGGATGCTGTTGGATGACAAAAAGCTCGGGCTCGTCAGACTGGTGATGGACATCGCTCGGTTCCTTCATGTCCCCGTCGTGGCGGAGGGCGTAGAGGAAGAAGAACAGCTCAACGTGCTGCGGCAAATGGGCTGTGATATCGTACAGGGTTATTATTTTTCGCCGCCGCTGCCCGCTGAGCACTTCGGCGAATTGATCAATCAGGAATGTCAAGGAAAGGAAGAAACATCATGTTAACGATCGAAAAGCTGAACGATTTCGGAGCAAATACCGAAGAAGGTCTCTCCCGATGCGCCGGCAACGAAGCGCTGTATCTAAAGCTGGTGGGCATGATCCCCGCGGAAGCGAATTTCGATAAGCTGAAGACCGCGCTGGAAGCAGGCGATCTTGACAGCGCGTTTGAGGCAGCTCACGCGCTCAAGGGCGTTTTGGGCAATCTTTCGCTGACCCCGATGTATCAGGTTTCCGTCGAGATAACAGAGCTGCTGCGCGCGCGTACCGAAATGGATTACACCCCGCTTCTGCAGGAGCTTTTAACAAAAAGAGATACGCTCGGCGCGTTGTGCGCCGACTGATCGGAGGCTCATCATGGCAACGAAACTGCGATCAAAATCGCTGCAAACCAGGGCGTCGCTTTTCGGCGTCATCGTCATAGGCGTCCTGCTGAACATCCTCGGCATCAAGCTGAACGAAGTACTGGGGCTTCCGTTTTATCTCGACAATGTCGGAACGATCCTGTCTGCGATGGCGGGCGGATACATCCCCTGTATCACGGTCGGTTTCTTGACGAATATCATCAACGGCTTCTCGAGCCCTTCTTCGATCTACTACTGCATCATCAGCGTGCTCATCGCGGTGACGGCGGTTTCTTTCGCTGAAAAACTGCGACGACTCAAGATACCGTATATCCTGCTCTCGATCGTGTTCTTCGCGTTTTGGGGCGGTATTGTCGGCGGATTTCTGACATGGTTCATCAACGGGCTGAGCTTCGGCGAGGGTGTTGCCGTCGATTTTGCGGCACAGATCAACAACGTGATCCCGATAGGCTATTTCATGTCCAATATGACAGCGAACTTTTTGATCGATTTTGCCGACAAGGCGCTGGTCACCGCGCTCTCGCTGATCATCTACAAGCTGCTTCCGTCAAGCGTTCTTGACTATGTCCAGACGCGAAGCTGGTATTATGTCACCTTGATAGAGCGGCACAATCCGCATAACCGCAAGCGGCTTTCCCTGCGCTGGAAAGTAACGCTTGTTGTTGCGGTCTCCACTACTCTGGTGGTATCGGCGGCGATCGGTATCAGCGTTTTACAGTATCATGATTCGACTGTCGCCGAATTTGAGGAGGACGGTCACCATGCCATCCATGTCATCGCCGACAAGCTGGATCATGATCGGATCGATGAATATCTGGAGAAGGGCAGAAAAGCGGAGGGATACACCCATATCGAGGAGCTCCTCGGCACGATCGTCAACGTATCACCCGACATCAAGTTCGCCTATATCTATCGCATCAGTGAGGACGGCACCCATGTCATCTTTGACGTCGACACCGCGACCGTAGAGGCTGACGATCCCGGTGATGTCATCCGCTATGATAGTTCGATCCAAAAATACAAGGATCGTTTCTTAGCGGGCGAGGAGATCCCCACCGACATCTCGATCGATGAGGACGGATGGCTGCTCTCGGTCTATGAACCCGTCAAAAACAGCGCCGGTCAGGTAAAGTGCTATATCGGCATCGATATGGACATGGGACGTCTGCGCTCCGATGAGATCGCCTTCCTCGCCAAGATCATCTCCCTGTTCCTCGGCTTTTTGCTTGTGATCCGCACCTACGCGGTCTGGCTGGCGGAGCGCCATATCGTCAAGCCGATCAACGCCATCGCCCATGTATCGCGTCACTCTGGCTATGACACCCCCGAGGCGAGAGAGAAGTGGATCCGTATGCTCAACGCGCTGGATATCCGCACCGGTGACGAGATCGAGACTCTCTATGAGGATTACAAACGGGCGGCACATAATACCGTACGCTACATCGAAGAGTTTCAGCATCAAAGCGAACAGCTCACCAGGCTCCAAAACGGGCTGATCATGGTGCTCGCCGACATGGTCGAGAGCCGTGACCAGTGTACGGGCGATCATGTTTTCAAAACTGCCGCATATACTGAAATCATCCTGTGTCAGCTGCTCAAGGAAGGCATCTACAGCGATCAGCTGACCGAAGAATACATCACGGAGGTCGTCAACTCCGCGCCGCTCCACGATGTGGGCAAGATCACCGTATCCGACGTGATCCTCAACAAGCCCGGTAAGCTCACCGACGAAGAATTCCGCATCATGCAGAGCCATACCGTCGAGGGCGGCAAGATCATCGACAAGGCGATCTCGATCGTAGACGAGGACACAGGCTACCTGACCGAAGCGAAAAACCTCGCCCTCTACCACCACGAGAAGTGGAACGGCAAGGGATATCCCGCCGGTCTCAAGGGCGAAGAAATCCCGCTTTCGGCACGCGTGATGGCGGTGGCGGATGTGTTTGACGCGCTGGTATCCCGCCGCAGCTACAAGGAGCCGTTCCCCATCGAGAAGGCGCTCTCCATCATCCGCGAGGACGCGGGATCGCA
>ONUI01000228.1 GCA_900320995.1 uncultured Eubacteriales bacterium | reverse complement strand
AACAAAATCCGTAACAGAATAATCGAAGCCTATGTGTTAACCCCTCCGCAAAAGAAAAGCGGAGGGGTTATGTTTATGGGGCGGTTATTAAGCGGTTACATTCATATGGCAAAAAAGATCATAAATGTGTTTTTTACCGTGCTTTTGATCGTTTTGATCGTCTTGGTCGTTTTCATTTTTATCACTCGTGCGACGGGTAATTCTCCCGCGGTTTTCGGCTATCGGATATTCCGTGTTTCTTCCGGTTCAATGGAACCCGAACTATCCATCGGTGACGTTATCCTGGTGCACACCGTGAAAGAGGATGAGATCGCTAAGGGGGACACGATCACCTATAAGGGTACCAGTGGTGATTTTAAGGATATGATGATAACCCATAAGGTTGTTGAAGATCCATATGAAGAAAACGGTGCTTGGTATTATCAAACGCAGGGTATTGTTCCCGGATCGTTGCGTGACCCTATTGTTACCTATGATCAGGTGCAGGGGAGATTTGTATCCAAGCTTTCGTTCTTGAACAGTATATATACGTTCTTTTTGTCACCTGCCGGACTGATCACTTTCATCATGGTCATCCTTGTATTGTTTGGTTATGAATTGATTTCACTGATTCTGTCATATAAGTCGATAGATGCCAAGGACGAAGACTATTATGCGCCTCCCGCAAAGAAGAAAAGCAAAAAGAGAAAGAAAAAATAGTATTCTATGTGGTTATTAACACTGTCCGATCGGGCAGCGTTATTCTATGCAATAAATGTTTAATTCAAATCAAGAAAAATAATCAGCAAAAAAACAATTAACGATGACACCTGAGGGATAAAATCCTTTTATTAATATTGCATTCCACCACAATTTGTGGTAAAATCGCTATATAATGGCTACATATAGGGTTTTATATGATAATTTGTAAGTTCTCATTGCCAACGAGGAGCAAGTGTTATGCAAAAAGCCGATCACAGCGGTCATCGTGCCCGAATGAAAAAGAAATTGATAGCGAACGGGATCGACGCTTTTGAGCCGCATGAGGTGCTGGAGATCCTGCTCTATTACGCGATCCCTCAGCGCAACACCAATGATATCGCAAAAAACCTGATCGCGCGTTACGGTTCACTTTCGGCGGTACTGGACGCGTCGCTGGACAGCTTGAAGGACGCCGGGCTCACCGAGCATCAGGCGATGTATCTCAAGCTCTTTCCCGGCGTGACGCGGCTGTATATGGTCGACAAGTACGAGAACTCCGACAAGACGCTGAACTTCGGCAATATCCCCGGCTTGATCCTGAACAAGTTTATCGGCTATGAAGAAACCGAGCACGTGTTTTTGCTTTTGATGGATACAAAGGGGAAAGAGGTCTACAGCGGCATGATCGCCCACGGCGATTTCAGCTCCGCCGGCGTTTCGATCCGACAGATCGTTACCTTGGCAATCAACTATGGCGCGACTGCCGCGGTATTGGCGCACAACCACCCCAGCGGTCTGGCGCTGCCGTCAAAAGAGGATGTGCTGACGACCATTTCTCTCAAGGATGCTCTGAAGCTCGTCAACATCACCCTGCTCGATCACTTCATCGTCGCCGACCACGATTGCGTATCGATGGCGGAATCGGGCATTATATAAAATGAAATCATGATCTTATGTTATATGCTTTGATTCATAACAGTCATGGCGAGAGGCGTTAGTCCTGTTGCGATCTCAACCTATTCTTTTGTCATTGCGAAGGCTGTAAGCCTGTGGCAGTAGCTCTCAGCCTATCAGCGTTCGAGTTACCGCTCCGCTTCTTGGGAGAGCCTTGCATGAGTGCTGTAGCCAAAATCAGGATTTTGACAGCGCCTCACAATCTCAACCGGTACAATTAGTCATTGTGAAGGCTGCAAGCCTGTGACAATCTCAACCGATTTCTAAAAAGGAGGATGACGCATGGAACAATTCAAACTCGTATCTGAATATCAGCCTACGGGCGACCAGCCTGCCGCCATCCAAACCCTGGTGGACAGTATCAAGGCGGGTCATAAGGAACAGACGCTTTTGGGCGTTACCGGATCCGGTAAGACCTTCACCATGGCGAACATCATCGCTCAGGTGAACAAGCCGACCTTGGTGCTTGCCCATAACAAAACGCTTGCCGCACAGCTATGCTCCGAGTTCAAGGAGTTCTTCCCCGAGAACGCGGTCGAGTATTTTGTATCCTACTATGATTATTACCAGCCTGAGGCGTATATCCCTCAGAGCGATACCTATATCGAAAAGGATTCCTCGATCAACGATGAGATCGACAAGCTGCGCCACAGCGCCACACTGGCACTGTCCGAGCGCCGCGACGTCATCATCGTCGCCTCGGTATCCTGCATCTATTCACTGGGCGACCCGATCGATTATCGCAACATGGTCATCTCACTGCGCCCCGGAATGGAGAAAAGCCGCGACGATCTGATCCGCAAGCTGATCGAATTGCAATACGAGCGCAACGACATCAATTTTGTGCGCGACAAGTTCCGCGTCAGGGGCGATATCGTCGAGATCTTCCCGGCGTCATCCTCCGACCGCGTGATCCGCGTCGAGTTTTTCGGCGATGAGATCGACCGTATCACGGAGATCAATCCGCTGACAGGCGAGCTGATCGCGACTCTGCGCCATGCCGCTATCTATCCCGCGTCGCACTAT
>ONUI01000110.1:5609-6295 GCA_900320995.1 uncultured Eubacteriales bacterium | reverse complement strand
GAAGTCGTCGCTGGTAACAGAGCGCAAAACGATCGTGCTGCCGACCACACGCTCCTCGCCCAGCACGCCGACCGAATGGGTGTCGGTCATGACGGCAAAATACTGGTTGGTGAAGCGGTCGTAGCCGGACTTGGCGATCTCTTCACGGAAGATCGCGTCAGCCTCGCGCAGGGTATCGAGCTTCTCCTTGGTGATCTCGCCGACACAGCGGATCGCAAGACCGGGGCCGGGGAACGGCTGGCGATAACAGAATTCCTCGGGCATACCGAGCGCTAAGCCCGCCTTGCGTACTTCGTCCTTGAAGAGCGTGCGCAGGGGCTCCGCCATCTCGTCATACTCGACGACCTGATGCAGCGCCCCGCGCCGCGCTCGAGCAGGTCGGAGTAGATGGTACCCTGTACCAGACAATCGACCTTGCCGATCTTCTTTGCTTCTTCTTCAAATACTTTATTGAACTCTTCGCCGATGATACGGCGCTTTTCGTCGGGGGAGGTCACGCCCTTGAGCGCCGCGAGAAAACGATCCGCCGCGTCAACGCGCGTGAAATTGATGTTGAGGATATCGCGGCAGGTCTTTTCGACATGATCCGCCTCATCCTTGCGGAGCAGTCCGGTATCGACAAAGACGCAGGTGAGGTTATCGCCGATCGCCTTATTGACCAGCACCGCCGCTACGGAGCTGTCAAC
>ONUI01000110.1:0-5578 GCA_900320995.1 uncultured Eubacteriales bacterium | reverse complement strand
TCGACAAAGCGATCCATCTTCCACTCGCCCTCACAGCCGCAGATGTTGTACAGGAAGTTGTGGAGCACCAGCTCGCCGTATTCGGTCTCGATCATCTCGGGATGGAACTGCACGCCGTAGATGTGATCCTTGCTGTTCTCCATCGCCGCTACGGGACAGCGCTCGGTGTAGGCGGTGACATGGAAGCCTAAGGGCGCTTCTTTGATATGATTGCGGTGACTCATCCAGCAGATGCTCACAGGCGGAAAACCGTCGAGCAGCTCACTGCCGTCGGAGATCAGCTCGGTCTCGCCGAACTCACTGATCTCGCTGGCGTAGGTCACCTTACCGCCTGCCATATACGCGATGAGCTGACAGCCGTATCCGATGCCGAGGATCGGCAGACCCGCAGACAGGATCGCGGAGTCGCAGTGCGGCGCGTCAGGCTCAAACACACTGTCGGGACCACCGGTGAAGATGATGCCTTTATAGCCCTGCGCAACGATCTCGTCGGCTGTGATCTTCTGGTAAGACACAATCTCGGCATAGACGTTCTGCTCTCTGACCTTGCGGGCGATAGGCTGGTTATAATGACCGCCGAAATCCAGTACCAATACTTTTTCCATGGTGTTCCCTCTTTCTGATTGATATTATTGTTTTATCGCTTTAACGCAGAATAAAACTCTTGCTTTCATTATAATATTAATTCAAGCGGGTGTCAATGACTTTACGGTAGTTTTTCACAGAGATTTTTGCAATTATCGCGTTGTATTTATTCAAATTGATAAAATATTAACAGAATATTCAAGTTATTTGACTCGAATATGAATCAGCGCGAAACGTTCCTGCATTTTTGAAATCGATTGACTCTTTTTGACTTTCACGTTATAATATTGTCAAAGAAAACCGTCAACAATTATCATATCAAGGAGGCAAAAATGTTAGGCAATTTCAGTTATCACAACCCGACACAGCTCTATTTCGGAGACGATTCTCTGAAATATCTGAACGACGAGCTCCCTAAATACGGCAAGACCGTACAGCTGATCTACGGCGGCGGCTCGATCAAGAAGAACGGGATCTATGACGCGGTGACAAAGATCCTCAGGGATAACGGCAAGACCATCGTTGAGGACGCGGGCGTGATGCCGAACCCCACCGCGGATAAGCTGCGCGAGGGCGTGCGGATCGCGCGTGAGAACCATGTCGATCTCCTGCTGGCGGTCGGCGGCGGCTCCTGCTGTGACTACGCCAAAGCGGTATCGGTATCCGTCAACTGCGACGACGATCCGTGGGACAAGTATTATATCCGCTTTGAGGAACCCGACTGTGAGATCCTCCCGGTCGGCTGTATCCTGACGATGGCAGGCACCGGCTCCGAGATGAACGGCGGCGCGGTCATCACCAACCATGCGCAAAAGCTCAAGATCGGTCATGTCTTCGGCGACAACGTCATGCCGAAGTTCTCGATCCTCAACCCCGTGTTCACCTTCTCTCTGCCCAAGCGCCAGATGGCGGCGGGCATTTACGATATCTTCAACCACATCTGTGAGCAGTATTTCTCGGGCGACGACGACAACACCTCCGATTATCTTGCCGAGGCGCTGATGAAGTCCGTCATCCACAGCTCGCTGATCGCGATCGACGATCCCGAAAACTACGAGGCGCGTTCCAACATCATGTGGACGGCGACATGGGCGCTGAACACCCTGATCTCCCGCGGTAAGTCCACCGACTGGATGGTACACATGCTGGGTCAGGCGGTCGGCGCGATCACCGACGCGACCCACGGCATGACGCTCGCGGCGGTATCTCTCCCCTATTACAGATTCATCAAACCCTACGGTTTGCACAAATTCGTCCGCTTCGCGACCGAGGTCTGGGGCGTTGACCCGAACGGTAAATCCGATGAAGCGATCGCCGACGAGGGTCTTGCCGAAATGGAGAGCTGGATGAAGCGGATCGGCGTCGCCATGAACCTCACCGAGCTCGGCGCAACACCCGATATGATCGAGGATATCGCCGACGCGACCATCATCCTTGACGGCGGCTACAAAAAGCTCAGCCGCGACGACGTTGTCGCTGTCCTCAAAGCGAGCCTGTGATCCGATCACACACAACAGGGCGCCTTTACCGAAGGGAGCCCTGAAACCGATCCCGCCGCGGTGCGAACGACTGCATCCGGCGGGATTTTTTCGATCCAATCTAACACTCTTCATCAAGGATATACCATCGAAAAACGCCGCAAAACGGGTTGATCGACCATAATTTTCAGCTATTTAGACAATATACAACTATCCTCTTTGTGCATTATTATCAAAGGAAATGAATGGTGACGAAGTTATGTGTACAAAAGTTAAGAAATAGTAAATTCTGCATTTTTTGTATTGAATTCTGAGATTTATTGTGTTATTATCTAAACAAGTGATAAGGATGCTTATCACCACCCATCCACCGAATGATGGATGGACTGCAACAGCGGAGTTCCTTCCGCTTGATACCGTCTAAACGGTATGTGAAAAAATTTGTTTTTAGAAAGGAAAATCAAACTATGAAACGTGTATTAGCTGTTTTACTTTGTGTCATGATGGTAGGTTCCGTATTCGCGATGGCAATCTCCGCAGGCGCAGTTGAAAATGAAGAAGCCGCTCCCGTAGCTGCTGTAGCTACCGATGAGCTCGGCGAGACTTATGAAGTCGACGAGACTGTTCCTAACAATGAGACTCTCGTTGTCGATGAGACTACCGCTGAGACCACTGCTGAGACCACTGCCGCGACTACCGCGGAGACCACTATCGCTACTACCGGCGCTACCACCGCTGCTACCACCGCCGCTACTACCGCTGCTACTACCGCTGCTGTAGCTACTCCGGATCAGGCAAAGAAGGCTTCTCCCAAGACCGGTGAGAACGCTTGGCTGTGGATCGGCATCGGCATCTTCGGTGTTGCTCTCGTAGCGATCATCATCACCTTCGTTGTAAAGAAGAAGGCTAAATAATCAACGGTACGACTATAAACCATTGACCGAAAGGCGGTGACGGGGCATCCCGCCGCCGCCTTGTTTTTTATGAGTATGAGTAATCAAAATAACAATCAACATTATTCACGTTCCGATGAATACTACGGCAGAAGAGCCCGCAGTGACTCTTACTCCGATTATAACCGCGGCAATTATGACGTCGGCAGTCAGCGTCAGCAGCGCCAAAGCTATGACGGCAGAGGCCGCGGTCAGTATCCGTCGCGTCAGGGCTATGACGGCAGAGGCGGTCAGCAATACCCCTCGCGTCAGGGCTATGACGGCAGAAGCCGCCAGCAGTATCCCCCGCGTCAGGGCTATAACGGTCAAGGCCGTCAGCAATATCCCTCACGTCAGGGCTACAACGATTATTATGACGACAGACGCCGTCAGCCCCGTCCGCAAGGCAACGCCTACGGCAGAAACGGCTATGACGACGGCTACAACAGAAGATCCCGAAACAGCTATGACAACCGCAACAGGCCCCGCGGCAGGAGACCGAAGAAGCGCACCAGCCCGGCGATCATCGTTGTCAGAGTCATCGCGATCATCCTGCTGCTCGTCGGCGCCGCGATCATCGGCGTCAAGCTCTTCCACTCTTATTCCGATAAGAAGGGTCATATGGAGCTGCAGCAGCTCTCCGCCGACTATGAGGCGCTGTACGCGAAGAACCACGACTTCTTCGGTTGGATGAAGATCGACGACACCCTCATCGACTACCCGGTGATGCATGTACCGAATGATAACGACAAGTACCTGCACACCGACTTTGACGGCGACTACTCCGAAAGCGGCGAGCTGTTCATGGACGGAGCGTGTAATCCCGACGGTAATCATTTCCTGATCTACGGTCACCACATGTACAACGGCTCCATGTTCGGTAATCTGCCCAAGTACGACAACGTCGATTATTACAACGAACACAAGATCATCCATTTCAATACCCGATTTGAAAAGGCTGATTATGAGATCTTCGCGATCTTTTACAGTCAGATCTATGACGCGAACGACACCACCCATTTCCAGTACTACGAGTGCCAGAACCTCGACGATGAGGCGAGCTACAACTACTACGTGCAAAACGTAAAAGCGCTCTCCAGCTTTGATACGGGCATCACACCGCAGTACGGCGAGAGGATCATCACCCTCTCGACCTGTAACTACCACACGCAGGACGGACGCTTCGTCGTTTGCGCGAGAAAAAAATAATCATATCGCCAAAAGCTCACGGAAAAATCCGTGGGCTTTTTTTCGTTTCAATCATGATCTGGAAGACAGCAGGAGGCATCTGTGACGCAGCTTCCGCTCGTTCATATTTTATTGACTTTTATTTCAAAAAGCGTTAATGAATCTATCATGATCTGTTCAACTTGGGAGTATAGACTATGGTTGTACAAAAGAAAAGTACAATAAATCCCGAGGAGGAATCATCATGTATAATCATTATTACGACTCATATGACACAAACCCCGAAAACAACAGACCGAAAGCGACCGGACCTCAGCCGGATAATAATCAGGAGGTATTCCGCTGGCACTCCTACTACGCTCCGCAGCATACCCCTCACACAGCGCCCGTAAACGGCAATGTAAACGGCTCATCCGCTCCCGCGCCTAAGGTCAAAAAGCAGAAAGGCAGGATGTCGACCGGCGCTGTTGCCGCGCTGCTAGTATTATGCGTGTTGCTCTCCGGCGCCGCGGGCTTCGGCGGCAGCTACCTATTCTCTCAGATGAACGCGTCGTCCGGCGATTCGGCGATCCAGATCAACAAAGCGAATGTCGACAACAACGTCGTGAAAACATCCGCGGAACAGACAGAAAAAAGCACGAATGAGATCGTCAGCGAGGTCGCCGATTCGGTGGTCGAGATCACCGTTGAGGTCGTACAGACAGATATGTTCTACGGTGAACAGACCGCTGAGGGCGCGGGCTCCGGCGTGATCATCAGCGAGGACGGCTATATCCTCACCAACAACCATGTCGCGGGCGACGCGTCCAAGATCACCGTCACGCTCCGTTCCGGCGAGAGCTATGACGCAAAGCTGATCGGCGCCGACGCGGATCTGGATATCGCTCTGATCAAGATCGACGCAAGCGGTCTTTGCGCGGCTCCCGTAGGCGATTCGTCCACCGTCAGCGCGGGCGACAAGTCCGTCATCATCGGCAATCCGCTGGGCACCTTGGGCGGCTCCGTGACCGAAGGCATCATCTCCGCTGTGGACCGTGAGCTCGAGATCGACGGCAGGACCATGCACCTGATGCAGACGGACGCGGCGGTCAACCCCGGCAACTCCGGCGGCGGTATGTTCAACAGCCAGGGTGAGCTGGTCGGTATCGTGGTCGCGAAATCAGCCGGCGATTCTACCGGCAGCTCGATCGACAACATCGGCTTTGTCATCCCGATCAACAACGCGCTGGATATCCTCGGCGACCTCAGGCAGTACGGTTATGTACGCGGCAAGGCGTATACCGGAATGGCTTACAGCGAAGGCAGCGGCGGCGGTATGTACGCGCAGTATTTTGGCTACGGCGGCACATCGGACGGCGTATATATCGCCTCGATCAAGTCCGGCTCCAACGCGGC
>ONUI01000042.1 GCA_900320995.1 uncultured Eubacteriales bacterium | reverse complement strand
GAGGAGGAGCACGGCATCGTCATCCCCGACGAGGAGCTCGCGAGCTTTGAGACGGTCGGCGACATCCTCAACTTTTTGGAGAAGAATCAGAAGCAATAAGACAAAAACGAGAACAGCTCCCTGTGGTTTAACAGGGAGCTGTACTTTTATCAATCGTCATTTTTGGCAGATGTCTTCGCAATCCAAATATAGAGGTTGTAGTTTAGGCAGAATGTACAAGAAGCATTACAGTGGGTATTTGTAGGGTACGGCGCTTGTCGACGTACCGCGAGGTTTTTGATAGATGTCATCTTTACAGATATTTCGGGAGGATTCTGCTCCGATTTGTGGGATTGCCACGCCCTAAAGGGCTCGCAATGACAAAAGAGCATTTTTGCAAACAAAAAAAGCAGGCAAAAAGCCTGCTTTTAGCGTATACTGATTGACAATAATCGATCGCTTGATCTTTTTACGCGGAAGCGTTCAGACGCTTTGCCAGAGAAGACTTCGCTCTCGCGGCAGTATTCTTGTGCAGAATACCCTTGGTAACAGCCATGTCGATTTTCTTAGTAGCAAGACGTACCGCCTCAACCTTATCATCAGCGTTGGTATCTACCGCGATATACGCCTTCTTGATGTAGGTCTTGAGGGCAGATTTGATCGCCTTGTTCTGAGCGGTCTTGGTAGCGATGACCTTAACGCGCTTCTTTGCTGATTTAATATTCGGCATTGTCCCACCTCCTTAAAATACAATAAATAGTAATCCGAATTCGGTTTAACACGGCACCGAAATCGGGTATAAACGCTTTCACGTACAATCAATCATATCATTAATACGCGCAAAATGCAAGCATTTTATTGATTTTTACGGGATTTTTTTGACGATAGTATTTTTGGATGTACCTTGGCACAAGATGTTGTGGCATTAGGCTCCCTTTGGTAAAGGGAGCTCCCTCCGCAGGAGGGTGAGGGATTGTATAAATGGAGCAAAGCGACCACTGCCTTTACCAAAGGGAGGCTTGGAACGCATATCGTTTATTCTCTGTTCCGCATCACAAAGTACCAGATCAGGCACAGCACCAGCACCACCAGCGCGACGCCGCGGTAGATCCATCCGTATACGCCGCTTTTGAGGTCCATTGGGGTCAGCGCGTTAATAAGCTCCCAGACGCCCAAGAATACCATGAAGCCCGACAGCACGAACATCATCGGCTTGCGATAGCGGGTCACGGTCACATAGATCAGGTATCCTGCCAGCAAAAACCAGATGACGGTATATAAATATCCGCTCATTGTGCCTTCTCTCTCTTCTTGCGTTTGGACTTCTTGCGCGTCATCAGCAGCATGAAGATGTAGTACAGCACGATCAGGATCGTGCCGATGCGGTTGACATAATCCGGCACCGCCGAGGTGGGGTACAGCTCATAGATGAAAAACGAGAAGATCTGCCACGCGCCCTGAAAGATCAGGTAGAACGCCATCGGGCGCAGCAGGGTCAGCTTGCGAAAATACGGCGTGAGCATGATGATCGCCGCCGCAAAGCAGACGATCGCCGTCACAAAGGTAAGGATCATATTGTTAGCTCCTTTTTACATTATATTACTCTTCGTCATTGCGAGGAGTTGGCAATCAAGCCAACGACGTGGCAATCTCAACCGAATTATATATAGTATAAAGACATTGTCGAAAAATGTCAATGATGGTGAGGGGTGAATAGTGAAGGGTGAATGGTGGTAGGGCGTTATGTAGGGTACGGCGCTTGCCGACGTACCGATGCAGGCAACTGTCCACTGAGATAATTTTCCTCTTTAACAAAAAATTCACAAATAAAATATTGACTTTTTCTGATTTTGGGTTATACTATGTATTGTAGTTAGCACTCGAACACCGAGAGTGCTAAAACAGATAATAAGGGATTCAGATATCCGTCATGAGAATTTGGTATCTCGCTGACGCTCGATCAATGATGCAATCCCTCAGTCGCCGATCGGCGACAGCTCCCTTTACCAAAGGGAGCCTTGTTAGGCGCTCCAATGACCGCAGGCAAAGGAGGCGACAGTATGGGGCTCGCGTTACGAAAAGAGAAGATACTGTCCGCGGTGATCGACACCTACATCCGAACGGGTGAACCGATCGGCTCCAAGGCGCTGTTGGAAGAAACGGATCTCGGCGTATCGTCCGCGACCGTCCGCAACGAGCTCAAGTCGCTTGACGAAGAGGGCTATCTCCATCAGCCGCACACCTCGGCGGGCCGCGTGCCGACCAAGCAGGGCTATCGCTATTACATCGATAATCTGATGAAGCCGGCGATCCTGCCCGAACGACTGCGCGAGAATATCGAGCGCGGCATCCGATCGGGCGCGGGCGCACCGGAAAGCATCCTGAGCCGCACGGCGATGGTGCTGTCGCAGCTGACCAAAGCGGCTTCCGCCGTGACCACCCCGTCCTCCGACGAGGCGAGGATCCACAGGATCCGCTTCGTGTCCACCGGACGGCACACCTCGATGGTGGTGCTCGTCACCTCCAACGGCATGGTCAAGTCGAGGCTGTTCCGATGTGAGTTCGTCCTCACGCCGCAGCTGCTGCAGATGTTCGATAAGGCGGTGAACGAGGCGTTCGCGGGCGTCAAGCTCACGGATGTGACGCAGGGTTATTTACAAACTGCCGCTTCGGGCATGGGAGAGCTGACGCTCTTCATCCCCGATGTGCTGATCGCGCTTTATGAGGCGGTGCAAAACGCGCTCGAGGTCAACGTGACCGTCGCGGGACAGACCAATCTGCTGTTCTCGGACAACTACGATTTTGACAGCGCGCGCAACACGATCCGCATTTTGAGCGATACCAAATCCATTTCGGGACTGCTCAACAGCAGTCGTACCCATATGATCTATCTCGGCGAGGAGAGCAAGATTCCCGAGCTGAGGGACAGCGCGGTGGTATCCGCCCGCTATGAGATCGGCGGAGAGAACGCCGGCGCTGTGGCGGTGATCGCGCCGCTGAGGATCGATTATAAAACCATTATGAGCGAGGTCATCTTCGCGGCGGGATGCGTATCCCGCGCGATCGGTGAATTGCTCTAAGGAGGATAGATTTCGATGAAGAAAGAAAAGAAGAAGCCGGAGGTTGAGGAAACCGAGAAGGTGACCGAGGAAGAAAAGCCGGCAGAAGAAACGACGGAAAAAGAAGAAAAGAAGGAGCCGACTGCGGAAGAAAAGCTGCAGGAGGAGCTGAAAGCGGAAAAGGGAAAATACGTCAGGCTCTATGCCGAGTATGACAACTACCGCAAGCGCACCTCGGCGGAGAAGCTCCAGATCTATGACGACGCTACCGCCAAGGCGGTCAAGGAGCTGCTGCCCCTCGCGGACAGCATGACGCAGGCGCTCGCGCAGTTCGACGGCAAGGAAGTTCCCGAGGAATTCAGCAAGGGCATCGAGATGATCGCCGCTCAGCTGAAAACCTGCTTTGAAAAGCTCAAGGTCGAGCCGTTCTGTGAGGTCGGCGATCCGTTCGATCCCGAGCTGCACAACGCGGTGTCGATGGTCGAGGATGAAGCCTTGGGCGAGAACACGATCTCGGCGGTCTATCAAAAGGGCTACAAGATCGGCGACAAGATCATCCGCCACGCGATGGTCGTCGTGGCGAACGCGTAACGTTCGCAGTGATGGAGTGAAGTGACTCCGTCGTGAAGAGCGCCTTCGGCGCGTGTAGTTTGCTGACGCAAATTATGGGAAGGCTTTGCCCTCACCTATCATAATAGTAATAAACATCTTAAATAAACTAATCACTAATAAACTAATCACTGATCACTAACCACTGATCACTAACAAACGGAGGTATTTATTATGGCTAAAACAATCGGTATTGACTTAGGTACAACTAACTCTTGTGTAGCAGTTATCGAGGGCGGCGAGCCCGTCGTCATCGCAAACGCAGAAGGCGCGCGCACCACTCCTTCCGTCGTCGCGTTTTCTAAGAACGGCGAGCGTCTGGTAGGTCAGGTAGCAAAGCGTCAGGCGATCACCAACCCCGATCGCACCGTATCGTCCATCAAGAGAGAGATGGGCTCCAACTACAAGGTAAACATCGACGGCAAGGCGTACACCCCGCAGGAGATCTCCGCGATGGTGCTCCAGAAGCTCAAGGCTGACGCCGAGGCTTATCTGGGTGAGAAGGTCACTTCCGCCGTCATCACCGTTCCCGCATACTTCACCGACGCTCAGCGTCAGGCGACCAAGGACGCCGGCAAGATCGCGGGTCTGGACGTCAAGCGTATCATCAACGAGCCTACCGCGGCTGCACTGAGCTACGGCATGGATAAGGAAAGCGACCAGAAGGTCATGGTATACGACCTCGGCGGCGGTACCTTCGACGTATCCATCATCGAGATCGGCGACGGCGTTCAGGAGGTTCTGGCGACTGCCGGTAACAACCGTCTGGGCGGCGACGACTTTGACCAGCGTATCATCGACTGGATGGTACAGTCCTTCAAGACCGAGACCGGCGTAGACCTGTCCGGCGACAAGATGGCGATGCAGAGATTGAAGGAAGCTGCCGAGAAGTCCAAGATCGAGCTCTCCGGCGTGACCACCTCCAACATCAACCTGCCCTTCATCACCGCTGACGCGACCGGCCCCAAGCATTTGGATCTCACCTTGACCCGCGCGAAGTTCAATGAGCTGACCGCTGATCTGGTCGAGAAGACCATGGGTCCCGTGCGCACCGCTCTGTCCGACTCCGGTCTGTCCATCGGCGAGATCAACAAGGTTCTGATGGTCGGCGGTTCTTCCAGAATCCCCGCGGTTCAGGATGCTGTCAAGGCCCTGATCGGCAAAGATCCCTTCAAGGGCATCAACCCCGACGAGTGCGTCGCGATCGGTGCCGCTATCCAGGCTGGCGTTCTGGGCGGCGAGGTAGACGGCCTCTTACTGCTCGACGTTACCCCGCTTTCTCTGGGCGTTGAGACCATGGGCGGCATCATGACCAAGATCATCGACCGCAACACCACCATCCCCACCAAGAAGAGCCAGATCTTCTCTACCGCGGCTGATAACCAGACGCAGGTTGAGATCAATATTCTTCAGGGTGAGCGTGAGTTTGCCCGCGATAACAAGCAGCTCGGTCTGTTCGCGCTGACCGGTATCGCTCCCGCTCCCAGAGGTATCCCGCAGATCGAAGTCACCTTCGACATCGACGCCAACGGCATCGTCAACGTATCCGCAAAGGATCTCGGCACCGGCGCTCAGCAGCAGATCACCATCTCCAACACCTCCAACATGTCCAAGGACGACATCGACAAGGCTGTCAAGGAGGCGGAGCAGTATGCCGCTGAGGATAAGAAGCGCCGTGAAGAGGTCGACACCAAGAACGAGGCGGAGCAGGTCGCTTATCAGGCGGAGAAGCTCATCACCGACAACGGCGATAAGATCGCCGAGGATGATAAGAACACCCTGAATACTAAGATCGCCGCTGTCAAGGACGCGATCGGTAAGAACGACACCGACCTCATCAAGGCGGCAAAGGACGATCTGATGAAGAGTCTGCAGGATATCGGCGCAAAGATGTACCAGCAGGCGGCTCCTCAGCAGGGTGCTGCTCAGCCCGGCCCCGACATGGGTCAGGATCCCAACCAGGGCGGCAGCGACGGCAACGTGTACGACGCGGATTATAAGGACGTAGACTGATAGTCGGTCAACTGTGAACGGTTAACGGTTAACGGTGAAGGGCGGGCGCTGCCCGTACCCGAAGCCAAAGCCTTGACTTAACGAGTAAATTCTTTTATGATAAACGGGCGGGTAAGGCTCTCTTTACTCGCCCGCATCATACGTTAATAAGATAATCGGTTGAGATTGCCACGGCACAATACTGTGCCTCGCAATGACGATCGGTAGGTGGGTGAAACCATGGCAGATAAACGAGATTATTATGAAGTCTTAGGCGTGAACAAGGGCGCTTCGGACGATGAAATAAAAAAGGCGTACCGTCAGGCGGCAAAGAAGTACCATCCCGACCTGCACCCCGGCGACAAAGAGGCTGAGGAAAAGTTCAAAGAGGTCAACGAAGCGTACGAGGTGCTGTCTGACAGCGAGAAAAAGGCGCGTTATGACCAGTTCGGTCACGCGGGCGTCGATCCCAACTACGGCGCCGGCGGCGCGGGATCGCCCTTCGGTCAGGATATCGACATCGGCGACATCTTTTCGAGCTTCTTCGGCGGCTTCGGCGGCAGACGTTCGGCAAATCCCAACGCGCCCCGACGCGGCTCCGATGTGGAAACGACCATGTATATCAGCTTTGAAGAGGCGGCAAAGGGCTGTAAGAAAACCGTGCAGTATCAGGCGGTTTCTACCTGTAAGGACTGTAACGGTACCGGCGCGCAGAAGGGTACCACACCCAAGACCTGCTCCGCCTGCGGCGGCAGAGGTCAGGTGACCATCAATCAGCGTACTCCCTTCGGCACGGTACAGACCTCCCGTCCCTGTGACGCGTGCAGAGGTCGCGGAAAGATCATCGAGACCCCGTGCCGTACCTGTAACGGCCGCGGTCAGGTGCGCCGCAAAAAGACCGTAGAGGTCAACATCCCCGCCGGTATCAACGATGAGCAGGTGCTCAACGTCGGCGGACACGGCAACTCCGGCGTCAACGGCGGTCCAGCGGGCGATCTGCATGTCTATATCGGCATCCGTCCGCATCCGATCTTTGAGCGCAGAGGCGACGATATCTGGTGCGATCTGCCCATCACCTTCGCGCAGGCGGCACTGGGCGCGACCGTGACCGTGCCGACCCTCGACGGTAAGGCGAGCTACGATATCCACGAGGGCACCCAGCCCGGCGATGTATTCAAGCTCAAGGGCAAGGGTGTGCAGCACTTAGGCGGCAGAGGCAGAGGCGACCAGTTCGTCCGCGTCGTCATCGAGGTACCGAAGAACCTGAACAACAAGCAAAAGGACCTTATCAGAGAATTCGACGCCGCGATGGGCGATAAGAATTACCAGAAACGTAAAGGCTTCAAGGATAAATTGAAAGATATTTTCGGATAATAACGAACAGCGGCTGTATCATTGCAGCCGCTGCTTTTGGTGTAAAATAATAGGTACTGATGCATGAATTGACGAAGATCACGCACGATCCGATTCTATGTCAGTCATTATGACAGTTGACTTTTTTCTGTGTAAGGTGTACACTATATGCAGAAAAATATGTGTAATACATCCAAAATTCCGTATATAGGGAGGTGCCGATATGCAAAGGGCATCTGTTGTCATGCGCATCATAGGCATCGTACTGATCATATTCGGTATTGTGCTGATCATTATCGGTTATTCGATGAACGCCGATTTTTATGTGCGGGTTGAATATTATTACGCGCACGGCGCCATAGATAATTCCGGCAATATCACTTTGAATTACGGTATCGGAATGGCGGCGCTGGGCGTCATAATGACCGTTATCAGTTTTGTTTTCTCTGCTAAGGTCAATCGTCAGTTCAAAGAAAAAACCAACGATCAGGATTATGATGAGTTTGACGATATGGTCGCGCAGCTCGCAGGCAATCGTTCGATATTTGATGTGTTCCACAGCGAGGACAGGAGCAAGGCGTTCAGCTTTTACCGCAACAAGACCTTTATCCTCAAAGAGGGTGATCAGATCCATCGCGGAAAAATGGAACCGCTCGAGTGGGCGAACGAACGTCCGACCCTCTGGCGTATCACAATGGATCGCGACGGCAAACAGGAGAGCTATGAGGTCAGTAAGGTAAAGGAGAATATCCTCGTCAAAAACGACGAGGGAGAACAGATCTTCTACCGCGGCTGAGTTTGATAGGATCAATGAGAAGAAGCCTTCACCGGAGGGCTTCTTTTTACATGAGCCGAATGTGATGATATCCTGTGAAAAAGCCTTGCGAAAAACCTGGTTTTGTGCTACTCTATTAAGGAACGCTTATTGATTCAAACAGTCATTGCGAGGGGCTCGACGCTTGTGTCAGCCCCGTGGCAATCTCAACCAATGAAATAAGTTCAACACCCTCCTAAGCTGCGCGAGAGTGTCCGGAGGACGCTTTAGTGCTTGCACAGGGGAAGTATATTAAGGAAGTGTAATATGGACTGGACAGAAATCGCGGTCGAGGTCGGCGCGGACCGAATCGATGACGCGGCGGCGATCGCCAATATGACCGTACCCTACGGTATCTATATCGAGGATTACAGCACGCTCGAAGAAGAGGTGCAAGAGATCGCGCATATCGATCTGATCGACGAAGAGCTCCTGCAAAAAGATCGCAGTAAGGCGAAGATACATATTTACATCGATCCCGAGGATAATATCGGTGAGGCGGTACAGTTTTTGAAGGAACGCCTGACCGCCGCCGGGATCGGCTTTTCCATCGACCAAAGCAAGGTTAGAGAGGACGATTGGCGCAACAACTGGCGCAAGTTCTTTCAGCCGATGCCGGTCGGCGAAAAGCTGCTGATCAATCCGTCGTGGTTCACGGATACCGATCCCAAGGGGCGTCTGATGATGAACATCGACCCCGGTCTTGCGTTCGGTACCGGCAAGCATGAGACCACTCAGCTGTGTATGGAGGCGCTGGAGCGTTGTGTCAAGGGCGGCGAAAAGGTGCTCGACGTCGGCTGCGGCAGCGGTATCCTCGGCATCGCCGCGGTGATGCTGGGTGCACAGAGCGCGTTCGGCGTCGATATCGACGAGGTGGCAGTGCGTACCGCCAATGAGAACGCCGCGGTGAACCATGTCGACGACAAGGTGAGTGCGATCGCGGGCGATCTGGTCGATAAAGTCGACGGAAAATACGATATTGTGGTTGCAAATATCGTGGCGGATGCTATAATAGCATTGTCGTCATCCGTCCGGGAGTTCATGACGGATGACGCGGTGTACATCACCAGCGGTATCATCGACACCCGCGCCGACGACGTCAAAAACGCGATTTGCGATACCTTTGACATCGCGGAGGAGAACACCCTGAACGGCTGGTACTGCTTTGTGCTCAAGAAAAAGCAGTCTTAACAGCTGAAAGCTTTTATCATATACAACGGTCGGCTGACCGACCGCAAAATATACGGAGGTATTTATATGAAAAACCCTAACTCGAAATCAAACAAGCTCAACATCATTTTCTCATCCTTTCTTGTGATCGGCTACATAATCTGCACCTATTTCTTCTCTTCGATCGCCGGCCAGACAGTCGGCACATGGGGCAGTGTGATCCATGTCTTGATCATGGTGGTATTCGGTCTGCTGCTGTTCTACGCGACCCGTGTGGGCGAAGGCAAACAGGTCAAGCGTTTCAGCCTTGCCGTACTGCTGCTGATCGACATCCCCGCTCTGTACATCATCCTCGCCGCGCTGATCCCGGCACTGCCGCTGCATAACTTTATCGCGCCGCAGAACGCGTCTATGGCGATGATGGGCATGACGGGTTCATCCGGTCCTTCCATCATTCTGATGCTCGCTTGCGTCGCGCTGGGCTACGGTATCCCGTACACCTTCTTCTCGGGCTATGAGATGCAGGAAGAGGGCGAAGAGACAACTAAGGAAGCGTCTCAGGAAGCCGTTGTCGAGGGCGGTCTTGCCGAAGAGCTCGCCGAGACCGAGAAAGACGCGGAGGAAAAGGCTGACGAGGCTGTAGAAGAAGCATCCGAAAACGCAGAAGAAGCTGTCGAAACAGCAGAAGAATCCGCTGATGAAGCGACAGAAGAAAAAGCAGAAACCGAGAAAGAGGCAGAATAAAAATGAGCGAATGTACCCATGATTGCTCCTCCTGCGCCCAGAATTGCGCTTCGCGCACCGCGCCGCAGGATCTGCATGAAAAGTTGAATGATCTGAGCTCCGTCAAAAAGGTGATCGCGGTCGTATCCGGTAAGGGCGGCGTAGGCAAGAGCCTGGTCACCTCCGCGATGGCGGTGGAGCTCAACCGCCGCGGTCACAAGACGGCGATTTTGGACGCGGATATCACCGGCCCGTCCATCCCGAAGGCGTTCGGCATCACCGAGCGTGCCAAGGGCAATGAGTTCGGCATCATCCCCGAGACCACCAAG
>ONUI01000027.1 GCA_900320995.1 uncultured Eubacteriales bacterium | reverse complement strand
TACGCTAATAAACTTTCTCATAATTTCCTCCTTATAATGATTTTATTGCGTAGCTTAATCATAGCACAAAATTTTTGATTATTCAATATTTATTTTCGCAATTGGAAGGATTTTTACTTGGTTTTCTCCATTTTTGGCAAAGCGCCGAAAGCCTTGTGTATATTGCATAAAAGCAGTGAGCTCCTGTTGTGTAAAATCACGGAAGATACGAAATACCAACAGAAATCCGCCTGATTTCTTGGTGCGTTTTGCACGAAAGGAAGGGTGAGAAAACATGCGGATCGTTCATATTTTTATGTTCTGAGTCTTCCTCTCGGGGGGGCGGCGCACCGCTTTTTCTTACCCTATGTGACATACTGCTATCGGAAAAGAGCCTTCCCCTCGGAGGCACGTGTGCCTTTTTCTTCCCCTATGTGACATACTGCTGTCGGAAAAAGCCTTCCCCTCGGGGGGAAGGTGGCTCGGCGTATGCCGAGTCGGATGAGGGGCGAAGTTAGCCGAAAGATCATCTTAACAAAGAGCGCGGGGCACTTCCTCAATCTTCGGTAAACAAACAGCCTCACCGAGTCCGACATCAATAGGAAAAGTTGTCCCCTCATCCGTCACCTTTGGTGACACCTTCCCCCCGAGGGGAAGGCTTTTGATTCCATCAGGGGCGTTGGATAAGATGTAAAGTCGGTTAAGGAGATGTGCGTTTTGTAGGTGTCGGCGCCTCGACGACCCTTTCCCTTGCTGCTTTATCTCTCTATGTGAATAGGTTCGTTCCCGACCACAGCACGTCACAGTAACACAGAAAAAGACGCGCGCCGCCGCGCCCCCGAAAAGACTGTCACTCACCGTCACTTACCCCTCGTTTTTCCCATGAACAGTGGGTTTTCGGGCAGTGACGATAGCAGGATAACCCGTCTGCTCTACCGTCACGGTGACAGTAAACAGCATCACGATCAGGCAATACAGCTATCTCCTATACACAGACAGCACGGCATGATCAACACAACGCCCTTGCGCAGGCGGTATCATACACTATTATATTATAGCGATACTACACCTTTACACAAACGGCGCCGCTGTACACACCCTCTCCGTTATCACCGCTACGGGTACGGCAGGATATAAGAAATCTGTTTCCTGTACAGCGATATATCCGAACACGGTGTTTGATCAGATCGCCGCACAAACGGATCACGCAGCCCCTATCCCCTCTGCGCGGATCAGTGACAGTGATTACACAAAAATGACAGTGATGACCCTGCGGTGACGGTAACAGCCCCTTGAAAGTATGTTACCGTCACCTGCCAAAACCTCAGTATTTATGCGGCTTTACGAGCTTTCGTGACGCTAAGTGACGATCTTTCGGGGGGACACGGCGGCGGGCACGTGTGCCTTTATCTATGCAACTGAAACGTAGTGAGGAATCAAAAATGCCTTCCCCTCGGGGGGGGGGAAGGCTTCAGGCTGTAGAAAAACCTTTCCAGCCCCCTCTGACGGACACGCGTGTCACGGGGGCACGCAAGTAGGATGATAAATAGGGACTAATGAAAGAATGCGAGGGGAGAGATAACGCAACTGTAAAATAGCATGCAAACGTATGGCTCAATACCTTGAGTAATGATACTGATTATGCGGCTTGAGTCCATCATCGGCGTGTTTCTGTAACGCTTCGTTATCTCTCCCTCCGAGCTCGCAAGCGAGCCCACCTCCCTCGTCAGAGGGAGGATGATAGACGTACTGTTCCTAACTTATATACTTTTTCGACAAACTGAGCCTTCCCCCCGAGGGGAAGGCTATACAAATCCAAAACACGAAGTGTTTCCCTTAATTATTCATTCTTCAGTCTTCAGTTTTAATTCATGTGCCCCCCGGAGGATCGGCTTAATTCGATTGAGATTGCCACACCTATTGACACGCGTGCCAATAGGTTCGCAATGACGATTTGTAGTTGAGAATGCAAGAGTTATAAAAATCCCCCTGCCGAAACAGGGGGATGGATATTGGGTTTACTGCGGGGCTTGTTCGCCCTCACCGCCGCCGTTTGCCGCGGGTTGCTCTGCGGGCGCTTCCTGAGCGGGAGCCTCCTGTGCAGGCGCTTCTTCACCGCCGCCGGAATCTT
Organism: uncultured Eubacteriales bacterium; assembly: GCA_900320995.1. Classification (GTDB taxonomy): domain Bacteria; phylum Bacillota; class Clostridia; order Oscillospirales; family Acutalibacteraceae; genus Ruminococcoides. The sequence goes on along the minus strand of ONUI01000027.1, from coordinate 10,082 downwards.
CGTTGCCGCCGGAATCACCGCCGCCGCTGTTGCCGGAGCCGCCGCCGGAGTTACCGGAGGAGCCCGATGACGGAGCGGAGGTATAGTAGGTGGAGGAGGGCAGGTCGTCGGAACCGACCTCGCTGCCGTCCTTCAGGTAGGTACGGGTGGTCGTGACCTTGTAGCCGTTGCCGAAATAGGTGGGCGAAGAGGTGTTGATCTCGATATCGTCGAACTTGGGGTTCTCCAGACCGTAGATCTCACAGTTGAGCTGTGTACCGTCCATCCAGCACTTCATAAAGAGCTGGTACTTAAAGGGATTGTTGACCTTGAGGTCGATGTTACCGTAATCGACGGTCGCGTCACGACCCGCGTCAACGTATACCGATTTATAATAGTGGCACTCGCGCTCGACGACGTCCATGCCGCAGAGAATGCAGGCATTGTAGATGGTGGTGGAGGACTGGCAGATACCGCCGCCGACACCGGTCTCGCTGCGTCCCTCGACGATAACGCCGGCGGGCTTGTAGCCGTTGGACTCGAGGTTGGAGTTGCCGGTATGGTCGTTGAAGGACCATGTCTCGCCGGGCTCGATGATCGAACCGTTGCACGCCGCTAACGAAACGCGCATATTCTCATTACCGTTGGAGTTGTTGGTCGAGGTGGTCGAGAATTCGGAGAGTTTGGTGATATTCTTCTTGAGATAGTCAGCCGTGATTTCGGGCTCAACTTCCTTGACGGTCGCGTCGACCGTGCCCGCGATATTGCCGCCCTTGATGAAGGAGGACAGCGCGTTGAGGCTGGTGGTCTCGTCCAGCGTGGCGCCCTTGGACTCGGCGGAGATCGTGAACATCGAATCCGCGTCGGGATCAAAATCGGTCACCTTGGCGTCCTTGGCGTCCTGCTTGACGTCAGCGGCGATCTTGGTGACAAGATCCTTGCAGGTGGAGTCATCGACGGTCATCTTGATCTCGTAGTTCTTGTCCTCGGTCTTGATGCCCTTTTCCTCGGAATACTGCTTCGCCTCGTTCAGAACCGCCTCGGTATCGAAGGAGTACTTGAAATCATCCTTGGTATAATGATAGGTCTTGTCCCCTGCCTTGACGTCGACCTTGATGCCTGTCGCGAGGTCGTTCTCGACGGTCTTCATCAGGGTCTTCGCCTCTTCCATCGTCAGATCCTTGAGGGATTTGCCGTTGACATAGACATTATCGGAGAAGGTGCTTTCGGGACCGGTGCCCGATCCGGAGAACATATACAGGGCAAAAGCGCCGAGTGCCGCGATCAGGATGATACCGAGGATGCACAGCGTGACGATCAGGCCTGTCTTCTTTTTCTTCTTCGGCTTGGGCGCGTCATAATCATAGCGATCATCGGGATGCGGCGCCCTTCTCGCGGATCCCTTCGGACGGGGCGCGTCAGCTCTGCCGTCATCCACAACGATGAAATCCTCATTCAGATTGCGGCGCGGCGCAGTCGGACGGGGCGCGGACTGCCGCGGATTCGCGCCGTTCCTCTTCGAGGCGTTTGACGGCGCGGGGGAGCCTGTCCTGCGTGTACGTGATTCTGCCAATATAGCGTCTAATTCCATGGTGTTGGATTTTTTATTTGCCATAACAACCACTTCCTTTATAGTAGATCGATCATACGGGTGTGATACACAAACCCATATCTTCCCAGTATAGTTAATTGTATCATACACCAAAAAAAAAGGATTAATAATCTGTTAAAGAATTATGGACACAAAATTTCCATGTTCTGTGCGGATACTCAACGGGTGATGTTGATTATGAATGACAGATATTTTCAGTTTCGCCAAAATCAGCGTTGCACTCTTTCAATGAATAAGCTATAATATAGATAGCTGTCACCGAACAGAGGATGTTCGCGGCACTATTTATGTGGAAAGAAAGGCGATACCATTGAATATCCTGATCCTCACCGCCTCGACCGGCGGAGGTCATAACCGCGCTGCCGACGCGCTGAAAACATATGTCGAAAAGAATCAACCCGATACGAACGCAGCGATCATCGACGCGATCGAGGAATGTTCCCCAGCGCTGAACTTTACCGTCGTCAAGGGATATAAGGCGCTGGTCACCCTGACGCCCGCGCTGTTCGGCGCGATGTACAAAAGCTCCGACAAAAAATCTCCGCTGTCCGATACGGTCAACATCATCTATCAGCAATGCAGCAAACGACTGCTAAGCAAGATCGAAGAGCTCAAGCCCGACGCTATCATCAGCTGTCATCCGTTCGCGGGCGCGATCGTCGGCTATATGAATCAGGAAGGCAGCATCCATATCCCGCTGATCTCCATCGTCACGGACTTTCTGCCCCACCGCACCTACATCTCGGACGGTATCACCGCCTATATCACCGCCTCATCACAGGCAAAGGATATCTTGGCGGATGAATACGGGATCGACCGCAACACGATCTTTGACTACGGTCATCCGGTGTTTGAGCAGTTCTATGAGGGCAACGGCAAAAGCCGTGAGGAGGTGCTTGAGGAGCTGGACTTTGACAAGGATAAGCTCACCGTGCTGATCATGGCGGGCAGCTTCGGCGTGACGGATATCCTCGAGATCTATGAGAATCTGCAAAAAATCGACGTCGACTACCAGATCATCGTCATCACCGGCCGCAACCAAAAGCTGTATGACGCGTTCCAAATGCTGCTCAATGACGAGAAGGAGTTCGTCACCGAGGAGGAGCCCGAATTGCTTCGACGTTTCCCCGACGATAACGTCCTGCGCTATATGTACAATCAGACAGAAAGCGTCGTGGAACAGCTCAACCGCACCTTCCGCCGCACGATCGAGGATCATAAGCCGACCAAGCTGTTTTTCTTTATCAACAACGTCGACGATTATATGCACGCAAGCGACCTGATCGTCACCAAGCCCGGCGGTCTGACCACCTCCGAGAGCATCGCCTGCGCACTGCCGATGGTCGTGTTCAAGGCGTATCCCGGACAGGAGGAGCAGAACGCGGCGCTGTTGGTGGAGAACAACATCGGCGTGATCTTAGAGGAAAGCGGCAATGCCGCCGAGACGGTCGGCAGCTTGCTCAAGGACAGAGATAAGCTGGAATCCATGCGAGAGAGCTGCCGCAGCTACGTGCGCAAGAACTCGTGTCAGAATATCATTGAGCTGGCGAAGCGGCTGGCTCAGGAGAACGACAAAAAGTGATCCCCCCACCCTTATCCGGCTCACAATATCAATCTGTATGAGAACATCCCCGCTTTGGGCAGTGTGCCCGGGGGATGTTTTTTGTGTGTCGGGTGCATGATTATGCCTTATTTAAATTTATTGTGAATCTTTGCGGAAATCTATTTACTTCACCACCGTTTATCGCTATAATATAGGCTAAGAAAGTAGACGATTATATAATCAGTTTATACATATAATAAAGAACATCAACCTCTGCCCCGCAAAGGAGAAAACGATGCTGCAAATCGAAGGCATACGAAAAGTATATAAAACGGGAAATCTGGTGCAGGAAGCGCTCAAGGGCGTGTCACTGAGCCTGCGTGACAACGAATTTGTCGCGATCCTCGGACAGAGCGGCTCCGGTAAAACGACCTTGTTGAATATCATCGGCGGACTGGATCGCTATGACGACGGCAACCTGATCATCAACGGCGTGAGCACGAAGCGCTATTCCGACCGCGACTGGGACTCCTACCGCAACCATACCGTCGGATTCGTCTTTCAGAGCTACAACCTCATCCCCCACCAGACGGTTCTCAAAAATGTCGAGCTTGCGCTGACCATCAGCGGTATCAGCGCTAATGAGCGTGCCCGCCGCGCGACTGAAGCGCTCAAGGAGGTCGGGCTCGAGGAGCATATCCACAAAAAGCCCTCTCAGCTCTCCGGCGGTCAGATGCAGCGTGTCGCGATCGCGCGCGCGCTGGTCAACGATCCGGATATCCTGCTCGCCGACGAGCCTACCGGTGCGCTGGACAGCGACACCAGTATCCAGGTCATGGATCTGCTCAAAAAGGTCGCCGAGGATCGGCTGGTCGTGATGGTCACCCACAACCCCGAGCTGGCGGAGCAATACGCGACGCGCATCGTCACCCTCAAGGACGGTGAGATCACCTCCGACTCCGATCCTTTCACCCCCGAGGGCAGCGACGCTGTCCATAAAAACCTCGGCAAATCCTCTATGTCGCTGCTGACCTCGCTGCAGCTTTCGTTCAACAACCTGTGGACGAAAAAGGCGCGAACGATCCTGGTCGCCTTTGCCGGCTCCATCGGCATCATCGGCATCGCGATGATCCTCGCGATGTCCAACGGCGCGAATGAATATATCCGCAGCGTCGAGGAGGACAGCCTGCAGGATTATCCTCTGCAGATCACCGATACCAGCTTTAACCTGACGTCGATGTATGCCGATACGATGGCGGCTTCCGGCAAATCCGCCTCGACCGAGGATCAAAAGTCCGTAGAGGAATGGCGCACGATCACCAATATGTTCTCCGGCATGAACAACAACGACCTGAAATCCCTCAAAGCGTATTTTGAGAGTGATGAATGTGATATTTACGATCATGTCCAGACGATCGAATATGACTACAATATCGTCCCGCGTCTCTACAAAGAAAACGAAAAGGAGAAAGACAACTACCGTCAGGTCAATCCCAACACCAGCTTTTCCGCACTGGGCTTTTCCGGCACGGAGGAAAGCTCGAACGGGCTTTTGTCATCCTTTACCAACACCAACGTCTTCTTCCCGATGTCCGCGGATGAGGAGCTCTTCCAAGCGGGCTTTGACCTGAAAGCAGGCAAATGGCCGGAAAGCTACAATGAATGTGTCCTGGCGCTTTCCTCCAACGGCAGAGTCTCCGATATGTCGCTGTACGCGATGGGATTGAAGGATCCCGAAGAGCTCGAGGACATGATCAACAAGTTCTCGGAGGGTAAAGCTGTCGACGACATCTCCGAGCCGGGACATTATGAATATGACGACTTTATCGGCATCGAATTCCGCATGGTATCCGTTACGGATTTTTATACCTACGACAAAAGCTACGAGGTCTGGACAGACCACAGCTCCGACAAAAGCTATGTCAAGAAAACGGTCGACGAGAAGGGTGAGCCGCTGAAGATCGTCGGCGTCATCCAGCCGAACGGCAATAACTCCTCCCCGAGAATCAATATCGGCATCGGCTACCCGGCGTCGCTGACACAGCATATCATCGACCTCGCCAAGGATTCGCAGATCGTCAAGGATCAGATCGAGAATCCCGATATCGACGTCTTTACCGGTAAATCCTTCGACGACAAATCCAACAACAAGAATATGGATTTCAGCTCCCTGTTCTCGGTCGACAGCGACGCGATCACCGACGCGTTCAACCTGGGCGACAGCGGCTTTGATCTTTCCTCCATGGATCTGAGCGGACTCGATTTCTCCGGCATGGATCTTTCCGGCATGGATATGAGTTCGGCGGTATCGGCGGACGACTTCGGCTCCCTGATGCCTCAGCTCAGCCCCTCGGAGATCGAAGATCTGCTGGGGAGCATCAACTTCTCGATAACCTCCGACACGATGAAAACGCTGTTCACCAAGCTGCTCAGCGGCTATGAACGCTACGCGGCGTCCGACAGCCGCGCGGATCTCTCCAAGCTGCCGTCGGCACTGCGTCAGTTCCTCACCTCCGACGACGGCAAGGAAGTGCTGAAATCCATCATCAACGACTATCTCAACAAGCACAGCGACGACGCGATCAAAGAGGAGGATATCTCCGCTATCGCCGAAAACCTGATCGCGGGATATCCGCAGTGGCTTGCAAAACACAACTATGAGCTTGACGATTACACCCATATCGCCGAGTATATGCAGTCCGACGACGCAAAGAAGATCCTTACGGACGGAGCGAATGAGCTGCGCAAAAAGGTGGAGTCGCTCTCCCCGACCGATGAGGAGCTCAACAGTATGGCCTCCAAGCTCGTCAGCGGATATGAGAGCTACGCCGACAGCCATGAACTGCCCTCGGCGTCCTACCTGCTGACCTCGTTCACCAAGTACCTCGCCACCGATGAGGCGACCTCGCTGATCAAGGACGCTGTTGCCGACGCGATCGACACCTCCGCCCTCGAGAGCACTGTTTCCAAATACTCCGATCTCGTCACGGCGCAGCTGAGCGGCGTGATGACGAAGATCATCTCCGCGATAACCGGACAGATCACCTCTGCTCTGCAGTCGAGCATGGCATCCCTGACCTCCGGTATCTCGGATAATCTGCTCAGTGCCTTTGACTTCAATACCGACACGCTGGCGGATCTCTTCAAGACCGAGATGACCGCCGAGGAGCTCAAGGATCTGATGGTGTCGCTGTTGTCCACAGCGCAGAGCTCCTATGACGGCAATCTCAGAAAGCTGGGCTATGCCGACCTCGATAATCCGTCCACCATCACCATCTATCCCAAGGACTTTGACAGCAAACAGCATATCAAGGATCTGATCAGTGATTATAACGATCGGATGAAAGCCGCGGGTGACGACGATAAGGTGATCGAATACACCGACATCGTCGACGCGCTGATGGGCTCGATCACGATGATCATCAACGCCATCAGCTATGTTTTGATCGCGTTCGTCGCGGTCTCGCTGGTGGTATCGTCCATCATGATCGGCGTCATCACCTATATCAGCGTACTGGAGCGCAAGAAGGAGATCGGCATCCTCAGGGCGATCGGCGCGTCCAAGCGCAATATCTCTCAGGTGTTCAACGCCGAGACCTTCATCATCGGCGCCTTGGCGGGTGTGATCGGCGTGGGTATCACCGCGCTGATGATCATTCCGGCGAACGCTATCCTGCATTCGCTGACCAATCAGCAGAACTTGAGCGCGATCCTGCCGCCTGCCGCCGCGGGGATCCTGATCCTGCTGAGCATCGTGCTGACGCTCATCGGCGGTATCATCCCGTCGCACAAAGCGGCTAAGAGCGATCCCGTCACGGCACTTCGCTCCGAATAAAGCAAAACTGACCAGACGAACAAATTGACTCGCAAATACCGAACGAAAACGGAGGTTTATTATGGTACGCGTCATCGATAAAGAGGTTCTCTCATCCGATAAAAAGCATATGTTAAAGGGCAAGGTCTATCTGCCCGAGGGAGCGGCGAAGGGCTTATTCCACGTGGTTCACGGCATGACCGAGTATATCGGCCGCTATGACGCTTTCATGCGGAAAATGGCGGAATCCGGCTATATCACCTTCGGCTATGACCACATCGGTCACGGTCAGACCGCTTCCAAAGAAGAGCTCGGCTATTTTGCCGAGAAAGACAGCTGGAGGCTGTTGGTGGACGATGTGTTCCTCTTCGGCAAAGAAGTGAAAAACGAGATGGGCAAGGCGCTGCCGCTGATCCTCCTGGGACACAGCATGGGCTCGTTCATCGTGCGCCTGACCGCCGCGAAGTACGATCACTGCGACAAGCTGATCATCATGGGCACCGGCGGTCCCAATCCCGCTTCGGGCGCGGGTATCGCGCTGAGCGGTGTACTGAAAAAGCTCAAAGGCACCCGCGGCTACTCCGACCTGATCTACTCGATGGCGTTCGGCTCCTACAACAAGGGTTTTGAGCATGAGAACGACAAATACGCGTGGCTCTCCGTAGACAGAGCGAACCGTGACCGTTATCGCAAGGATCCGCTGTGCACCTTTTTGTTCACGGTATCCGCGATGCAGGATCTGGTGAAGCTGAACAAATACAGCAATGATCAGGGCTGGTTTGATAAGATCAACAAGAAAATGCCCATCCTCCTGCTCTCCGGCAGTGAAGATCCCGTCGGCGAACACGGCAAGGGCATCAAAAAGGTCTTTGCGCTTCTCAAGGAGAAAGGCGCCAATGTCCATATGAAGCTCTATGAGGGCTATCGTCACGAGATCCTTCAGGATTTTTGCAAGGATGACGTCATCAATGACATCCTCGTCTTTGTCGGCTGATCGAGATGGCGCGTCCGCTTTGATCGCACGACAAATACAATAAAATCGGATCGATCCCCTCCCCTATACCGAACAATGAAAAATGCGCCCGACCGCTTTGGTCGGGCGCTGTTTTGTTGGATCAAATGGGCGGAAGCCCACCGGGGATTGACATTATTTCTTTTCCTTGAGGACGACAGAGGTTCTGGCGGGGACGGAAAGCTTGGTATTGGAGAGCTTCGGGGTCTCTGTGGAGGGGCTTTCCGCCTTATCCGCGGTCACCCAGCCTCTGAGCTCGGGCTTTTCGATCGCGTCAATGGTCAGCTCCTTTGCCTCTTTGCCGCCGTTATGGATGACCAGCACACGGCTGTCGTCATGATTGATCAGCAAGCCGGTACACATGGGATCCTCGAAATCCACGACCTTTTCGATGTTGCCGCGGGCGATATCGGGATTTTGCAGGCGGATCTTGATCAGCTTGCGGTAGGTGTTCAGCAGGCTGTGCTCCTGAGAGAGCTGCTGCTCCACGCCGCCGAGCTCGTTCTTCTGTACGGCGGGTGATCCCTGGAACTTGATATCAGGCAGATTCTCGTTATCCCAGATCATCGCGGTGCGGTAGTTAGCGTCGCCGTTGGATGACGGCGCTTCGATACCGATCTCTTCGCCGTAATAGGTGAAGGTGTTGCCGGGCGCGAGCATATACAGCGCCGCCGCCATCTTATTGTCTTCCTCTTCCAGCATACTGTACAGACGCAGCATATCGTGATTGCTCAGGAAGTTGGCGTTGATCGCCTTTTCGTTGTGCTTCTTGATATTATCGTCAAACTTTTTGAGCTTGGTCGCCATGTCCGCCACATTGCCGTGTGACGCGACGATGAACTCGCCGCCGTTGCCGGCGAACTTAAAGTTGAACTGGCTGTCAATGCCGCTGTCATACATCTCGTAGATATCGCCGGACTCTGACCAGTTCTCACCGACCATATAGACGTCGGGGTTGTAGCCCTGTGCCATCTGATAGAACCACTTCATGAACTCGACGCCGTCGGTATCCTTATCTTCAAAGTGCTTGATCGCGTCAAGGCGGAAGCCGTCTACGCCTCTGTCAAGCCAGAATTTGGTGACCTTTTCAAAATAATCACGGGTTCCCTGATAGCTCAGGTTCCAGTCGGGCATCGTGGAATCGAACTGTCCCTCATAGTAATAATCGGAACCCATGACGGGGCGATTATAGGTGCTGTCCTGTGTTTTTGACACATTATAATAGCGCGCGTAACCGTCTTCTTTGCCGTCCTGCAGCTCTTGACACGCCTTCATAAAGAACTCGTGGTCATTACCGCTGTGATTGAGCACCAGATCGATGATGACCTTGACGCCGCGGTCGTGACACGCGGTGAGCAGCTTATCGAAGTCCTCGAGCGTTCCGAAATCGGGATCGATATCAAAGTAGTCGCGTACATTGTACTTATGGTAGGACTGTGAGGGCATCATCGGCGAGAGCCAGATACCGTCGGCGCCGAGGTCATTGCCGCCGTTGGGATCGCCGTCATTGATGTAATCCAGCTTGGAAAGCACACCGGGCAGATCGCCGATCTTGTCGTTGTTGGAATCGCAGAACGATCCGATCCATACCTGATAGTAGTCACGGTATTTGTCCTTTGACGCCTCCGCCTTATTGTTCTCTACAGGGTCGCCGGATTTGTTGCCGCCGCACGCCGCGAGCAGCGATACGATCAGGCAAATTGCTAAAAGAAGGGATAGTACTTTTTTCATATTACTCTCCTATTCGTTATCTATGGTTGGTAGGGACGACCAGTGGTCGTCCGCATAGGACTGTCACAAACGATATGATTCCTGTATGATACGCCGCTTTATTATTCGGTTGGGTTTGCCGCGGGGCGCATGCGAATCGTCATTACGAGGAGGAACAGAGTTCCGACGCGGTAATCCCAACCTTAACTATCGCGCCCCTCACAATGACTATTCTGAATAAAATGCTTTGTATCAATGGAGCATAATACCCTTGCGTCGGACGAGCAATGCTCGTCCCTACATCATCAAAGATCACAAAAGGGCGGAGTAGCAACCCCGCCCTTTGCAATATCAAACTGATTAGCCCTTTACGCCGCCGGCGGTGACGCCTTCTACATAATATCTCTGCATG
>ONUI01000008.1 GCA_900320995.1 uncultured Eubacteriales bacterium | reverse complement strand
ACTCTCCGTATTGAGCTTTTTGCGGAAGATCAACCAGATCATCCCCGCCGTAAAGAAAATGTAGGTCATCATCACGTAGTAGTTGAACCAGTTGTCGAATACCTTTGACAATCCGCCGGAGTAGACAGAGTCCACGAGCTTGGGCAATTGCTCACCCTCGGGATAATCGTGCTTGCGTACCTGACTGATCCAGATGGATTCAAAGCTCGGCTCATTATATTGGCTGATCAGCTTTTGCTTGTAGAACTCAAAGAGTTGATTATTCTTTGTCAGCGTGTCAAAACGCTGTTTGATGCCCTCTGACGCGACCTTATTTGCTTTTTCGACGTCCATATTGGCGTCGCGCATGGTTTCCATCGCCTTACCGTTGTACCAGCCCGGCGCCATACCGGATTCACAGATGCCCATGTAGGCGTACATCTTCTGTGAGACCTGTGTGTTCAACTCCACACCGCTGCGAGCGGAGTAGCTGAATATCACGAGCTTCTGCAGTCCGACGGAGCACAGGATCATCGCGGCGATGACCGCCAGCGCCAAAAATCGCTTTTTCCCGATCACGTGCAGCAAAAGCGCGATACATACCGCCGCCATGAGGATCATATTGTTGTACTTGAGCAATACCGAAACCGCCATCAGCAGTACGGCGAATACGGCGAATTTGATCTTGTTCTCCTGCATATAGCGGATCACAAAGTACACGCTCCATACCGAGAACGCCAGACCTAAGATCAGTCCGTAGGTGAAGGTGGTCATGAACATCGGCTGGAAGCAGATCGTCAGTGCGATCGCCGTGATATTGGTGACCGATTTGCGGTCGAAGAGTTTTTTGGTGATCATCACCAGTCCGACATAGATGCAGTCGAGCGCGATCACATTCGGGATCTGGAAGAGGATGTCCTTGCTGTCGGTGCCGAAAACGCGGAACAGGATCTCGGCAAAGAATACGTAACCCAGCTGGAACGGATAGAAGAGGTAATAGCTGTGGTTGCCGTAATACTCCCATGAGGTGTGAAAGCTCTGATACGTGTTCTTCGCCGCGTCACGCGCCGTATTGAGCAGGATCATCGCGTCGCCGCTCGCGATCGATTTGACCAGCGTGATCCATACGAGCGACAGGATCGTCGTCACTAACAGCATCACGCCGACGATGAATTTGGTGTTGAGCTTGCTGATGGAAAAGTTCTTTCTCAGCGCAACAAGCGCGCCCAATATCGTCAAGCCGATGAGCGCGATATTTGTCAGCACCAGATCTTTATCAAAGTTGACGATCTCTGCGTAGGGATTCGCCTGATCGATGCGACAGGTTTGTAAGATGGATGCGACCGACAATAACGCAAACAGCACCGCGATCAGATAGATCGCGATACAGGAGCAGATCTGTACGGTTTTTGTTCTCGCATTGAGTGTCTTATCCACGTTATTCTCCTTTGTTGATACTTCTTGATAAGCCCTTTGACTCTGTTATATCGGGGCTGTGAGGATCGATTTCGATCGTGTGTGATCCAATCATAGTGAAAAATCTTCTTTATCAAAGGACTTCAGCGGCGCCATGCCCTTCGGCTCGCGCATGATCGGATTATATTTGAACTTCTTGCACTTACCGTTCTTCAGCTGTTTGTTAACGGTACAAAACTGCGACTCGCCTTCATTCTTTGAATATTCACAATACACGCAGGAGGGAACGATATTCTTCCCGAACAGTTGTTTTTTCATTTCTATCACCATATAACAGTAATCTTTGTAAAAGTTGACTTAACTAAAATAGTATAGCATTATATTTTGACTATTGCAAGTCATTGATGAACGTAGTATAATATTTTAGCCTCCCTTTCCTAAGGTACCCCCGTTGGGGGAATGTCCAAAGGACAAGGGAAGATTCCCCTGCTAGGGGAAATGTCCGCAAAGCGGACAAAAGGGTCGGCTGTCTTCGCAGAAGAAGCCGTTTCCGGCGAGGAAGGTGGCGCAAAGCGCCGGAGGGTTGCCTTGTTTCCTCTTTTATTTATATCTTAATGGAGATTTTTATGGGCTTTCAATCGAACGTTTTTACTTTAAATACCGTAGACGGTGTGTCGTTCCTGACATATGACCGTTTATCCGGGATCCCTTTTATCCGTCACGCTTTTTCGACAAAGCACGGTGAGGGTACCCGCACCGTCCATCCGATGGACATGAGCTTTGACCATGATGACCGCGAGGCTGTCACCGAGAATTACCGGATGTTCTGCAAAGCGGCGGGCTTTGACTACCGCTCATTGGTCGCGTCCTCACAGGATCATCACACCTTTGTGCGCGTCGTGACCTCCGCCGAGAAGGGCGTCGGTATCTATCGTGAAAAGGACATCATGAGCGTTGACGGCTTGGTGACGATCGAGCCGGGCGTGACCTTGTGCACCTATTATGCCGACTGCACGCCGCTGTTCTTTGTCGACAGCCGTACTCACGCAATCGGTCTGGCGCACGCGGGATGGCGCGGTACGGTGGGCAGGATCGCCGAAAAGGTGATCGACGCCATGCGCGACAGCTTCGGTACCGATCCCGCCGATCTGATCTGTGCCGTCGGGCCGAATATCTCCGTATGCTGTTATGAGGTCGACAAGGCGTGTGCTGATGAATTCTACGCGCTGGGGCTCAACAGTGATCGATTCGTATTTCCGAAAGACGACGGCAAATTCATGGTGGATATGCTCGAGTGTAACCGACAGATCCTGATCTCCCGCGGCGTCAAGCCCGGGAATATCACCGTCAGCGACGTATGCACCAAGCACAACAGCGATTTGTTGTGGAGCCATCGCGCGACAGCAGGAGATCGCGGCACCATGTGCGCCATGTTGCGTATCAACGCGGAATAATGCAGAAAAAAGACATTCCCTGTTTGAAGGAATGTCTTTATATTTTATCAAGGAATATAACCTTTTTGACCTCAAATGTCTGATCGTTGAGGTTTTCCAGACACCCCGCCGGGGTCGTGAAACAGAATTGCAGCTTATAGGAATACAGCGCCTGCCGCTTCATATGATAGCGGGCGTTGAATTTTTTATCACCGTACTTTTCATCCCCCAACAGCGGATGCCCGATATGCGCCATGTGCGCGCGGATCTGGTGGGTGCGCCCTGTGTGCAGAAGAACTTCGCACACGGAGAGGGTAGGGGACGGTTCCAAAACGGTATATTCGGTGATGATCTTTTTGAATCCCTCACGCTCTTTGTCGACGATCTGCACGGTGTTGGTGCGTTCATCCTTGCGGTGATACGCGGTGAGCGTCGCGTGCCGGGGCTTCGGACAACCCTTGACCGCGCACAGATAATACTTTTTCAGTTCATTGTCGCGGATCTTCTGATTCATCACGCGCAGTGCCTCGGCGTTCTTCGCCGCGATCACGATGCCGCCGGTGTTGCGGTCGATACGATTGCACAGAGCGGGGGTGAAGCTTTGATCCTTCTCGGGGTCGTAATCGCCCTTTTCGTAGAGATAGCGCAGTACCCGCAGATTCAGCGCGTCCGCGTCGTAGCGGTTATCCTGATGACAGATCACGCCGACCTTTTTGTCCAGCAACAGGATGTTCTCATCCTCATAGACGATATCGAGCTCCTTTCCCGCTTTGAGAAAGTCATAATGCTTCTTTTCTTCAAAAAACTCGTCCTTGATATAGAAGGTCAGCACATCACCCTCGTTGAGAAAAACCTCGGGGGTGACCTTTTTGCCGTTGAGCTTGATATATTTGGTGCGCAGATATTTGTACATCAGACTTTTGGGCATGGTTTTAAAACGCTTGGATAGATACTTGTCCAAGCGCTGACCCGCGTCGTTCTGATTGATGGTTAATTGTCGCATGATCTCACCGTTTTTTCAAAAAAGTCATTGCGAAGGGCGCATTGGTTAAGGTTGAGATTGCCGCGTCGGAACGAGGTTCCTCCTCGCAATGACAATCTGTAATGCGCCCTGTGGCAATCTCAACCGATTAAAAAGGGTCAAATGTACCGGGGAAGTTTATTATACCAAAATCCCTATGACAATTCAACTGTAACATTTGATCATTGTCTGCGTAGTATGTAAAGAGGTGATGATCATGCAGAAATGTAAGAATTGCAGTGTACCGATCGCGTTCTCAGCCGGACTGCTCGTCGCGTCGCTTTTGCCCGCAAAGGCAGTGTGCGTAGTCGCGGCGGTCGTTCTGATCATCACCTGTATAGCGCGCCGCCGATGAAGAGTCGGCGCGGTCGATAAGGAGGCAGTGATGAAGGTAGTCGTACTCGATCATCCAAAGATACTGGGCTTCTTTCTCAGAAAGATCTACGGTATCAAAAAGATAAAGGAAACAAAAGAATAGGGAAGTACATAGAGCGGCAGACATCTGCCGCTTTTGTAATTTGAATGGATATTGTAGGGGAGGGGTGCTCCTCCCGTATTATTTATCATGTTTCGGATATGTAGAATAAGCCGCCGCCAAAGAGGCAGCGGCTCCGTTCACTTTGTCAGTCTGAGTATCTGTCCCGGATAAATGATATTCGGATCCTCCAGATTATTCAGCGCCAATATGTTTTCGATCTCCAGCCCGTAGCGGTCCGCGATACCGACGATCGTATCGCCCGGCCGCACCACATAGTAGCGCGGCGATTGGATCTGTTCGATCGGCAGTATCAGCTCCTGACCCGGATAGATCGTGTAAGGACAGCTCAGCCCGTTCGCCTGAGCGATCTTCTTCACTGTTGTGCCGAAGAACTGCGCGATCGCGTACAGCGTGTTGCCGGGACGTACTGTATAGGTTACCGTTTCCATACTTTCCCTCTTTTCCATAATCGGTATTACATTATATGAATGTGACAAAAAGTCGTGACGGTTCATAGCAGAAAAATATTGAATATTATCATTATATTTCTAATTCAGAATTAAATTTTGTATCTTTTTTGATATGATAAACGCGTATAATAACGTGAAATTCGAGGTTGATAAATTGATCATAAAACGTGTGATTTCACTGATTTTAGCGCTGCTGTTGCTTCTGTCTGTCACGGCGACCTGTTTTTATGCCGATGAAGAAGAGCAACCGGCTGAGCAGGCGGAAGAAGTCGTCGAGGAAGTGCCTCCCACAGAGCCTCCGACAGAAGCTCCGACGGAAGAAGAAACCGAAGAGCCGACCGAGGAGCCGACAGATCCGCCGCCCACAGAACCCCCGAAGCCCGATCCCAAAAGGCTTGGGTATGCCAAATACGCGGCTAAGCTGGATGAAACGGTCTATCGTGACTCCGACTTAGGCGCGACCTACACCGAGGACTACACGACCTTCAAGGTCTGGTCGCCTACGGCAGATGATGTGAAGGTGTGCATCTATAAGACCGGTTCCGATAAGGAGGAGGGCTTCAATACTATCGCCGTCAAGCCGATGAACCTCTCCAAAAGCGTCGGTACATGGTATGTGACGCTTGAGGGCGACTTCAAGAATATGTACTACACCTACAAGATCACGATCGGGGACAATACATATGAAGTGGTCGATCCCTACGCCAAGGCTGTCGGAGTGAACGGCGACCGCGGTATGATCGTCGATCTGGACGATACAGATCCCGAGGGCTGGTCGGAAGACAGCTTCAAGCGAGTGAGTGAAGCCTCCGACGCGATCGTATGGGAAGTCAGCGTGCGTGATTTTTCCGCGGCGGAATCCTCCGGCGTGAGCGAGAAGAATCGCGGCAAGTTCCTCGCGTTCACCGAGAAAGACACCACTCTTGACGGTGAAGAGGGCGGTATCTCGACCTGTGTGAGCTACCTCAAGGAACTGGGCGTCAATTATGTACAGATCAATCCCTTCTATGACTTCGCGTCCATTGACGAAGCGGATTCGCTCGATATGCAGTACAACTGGGGCTATGATCCCAAGAACTATAACGCGCCAGAGGGCTCCTATTCGTCCGATCCCTATGACGGCAGGACCCGTATCACCGAGTGCAAGCAGATGATCAAAGCGCTCCATGAAGCCGGCATCGGCGTGATCATGGACGTTGTCTATAACCATACCTACGAATCCGATAATTCGTTCTTCAACCATATCGCGCCCTACTATTATTATCGCTTTAATGAGGACGGATCATGGTCGAACGGCTCCGGCTGCGGCAACGACGTCGCCACCGAGCGCTATATGGCGCGTAAGTTCATCCGTGAATCCGTCGCCTACTGGGCGGACGAATACCATATCGACGGCTTCCGTTTCGATTTGATGGGTCTGATGGACGTCGATACCATGAACGGCATCCGCAAGGATCTTGACGCGCTGTCCGACGGCGAACATATCATCATGTACGGCGAAGCGTGGAACATGAAGACCACCGTGAATGCCAATACCGTTCTGGCAAATCAGGATAACATGGATAAGATGTCCAAGCGGATCGGCGCGTTCAACGACACCGGTCGTGACGCGATCAAGGGCTCCAACTTTGACGCGTCCGGCAAGGGCTTTGTGCAGGAGGGCTCCTCCAAGGGAGGCGTTCGCAGCGCGATCGAGGGTACCGGCAACGGATGGGCTTCCATCCCCGCGCAATGCGTCAACTACGCGTCCTGCCACGATAACCTGACCCTCTATGATAAGCTGACCGCCTCTGTCAAAGACGACGGAAAGTATACCCTGCGGCGAGAGGATCTCTTGAAGATGAATCAGCTATCCGCGGCGGCGGTCCTCATGTCGCGCGGCGTACCGTTTATGCTCGCGGGTGAGGAACTCGGCAGAACCAAACAGGGTGACGAAAATTCCTATCAGTCGTCGGTCGAGATCAATCAGATCGACTGGCTGTCACGTTATCGATATACCATCATGACCGATTATTATAAGGGTCTGATCAATATCCGAAAAGCGATCCCCACTCTGCGTGACGGCACCGGTGAACGCACCGAGCTGGATTATCTCGAGAGCTCCTCCAAAAATACCATCGCGTATTCCGTCACGGGAGCCGATATGCCGTCTGTTGTCGTAGCGCTCAACGGCGATCCATCCAAGCCCTCTACCATTTCACTGCCCGAGGGCGATTGGGTGATCGTAGCGGATGACCGGCGTGCCGGCTTAACCAAGCTCGGCGACGCTAACGGCACTGTCAGCGTACCCGCTACATCGGCGCGCATTTTGGTGGACGCCAAGAGCTTTGCCGATCTCGAGCAGGAAGCGCCGGAATGCTTGCTCTATATCCGCTATAAGGATAAGGCGAATGACGGCTCTGTTGTCTGTGAAGAACGCCTGACCGGTGCGAAAAACGAATCCTACGTAGCGGCAACACCATCCGAGATCCTGTTCAACTATAATATCCTCTCCGATTCGGGACTCAGCGGAACCTTGTCCAAAGATTTTGATATCATCGACGTCAGCTGCGTTGCGTACAAGGGAGAATATTCCACGGTGACGGTCAAATTCGTCAACGCGGATAATAAGGTGATCGCCAATACCATTGTGATGACGAATCGTGTCGGACAGCAGTACTACACGCCGTCGATCCCCGGTATCAAGGGCTATTCACTGGATCTGGACAACCTGCCCGAAAACGGCGCAGGATTGTATACGAAGGATCCCATCGAAGTGGTCTACACCTATAAAGACGCGGCAAGCACGGATAACGGGGATTCCGAATTCACCTGTCCCGCTAACGTGATCTATCTGGCGGATGACGGCACGATCCTGTCGCTGAAATCCTACAGGGGCGTCGAAGGGGATAAGCTCGAGATCGAGGAAATGAAGTTTGACGGATACAAGTATTATGATATCTCCAACGAAAACGCCGTTTTCTCCGAAAACGAGCTGAATGTCCTCGTATACTATCAGAATCCGCAGAGGGCTTTTTGGCTGACGGTCAAAAACAATCTGCTGACGATCATTCTGGTGTTCGTCGGATTCACCGCGGTCATTATCGCCGCTGTGATCGTTCTTCGACGCGTATCGAAGAAGAGAAAGATGATGTCGATCCAAATCGAGGATTGATGATCTGATTATATGACAACGCGAACTTTCGCCGTGACTGCGGTCGGATCCGCGTTTGTGATAAAGTTGTTGGAAAGTGTTTTTTCATAAATAAATTTTATTAAGGAGGAAAATGCATGAAAAAAACAAGAAGAATCATATCTCTGCTTCTATGCGTGATGCTCGTTGTATCGATGGTATCCGTAGCGATGGTATCTACCTCTGCTGCCGTTGCCAATCCTTACAGTGTTGCAGCTATGGCGCTGGATTCGGAATATGCCTATGACGGTGAGCTGGGTGCTCTCTACACCCCCAACGCCACTACCTTCAAGGTATGGGCGCCGTTGGCGACTGAGGTCAAGCTCAACCGCTATGCGACTGGCTCCGATGACGAAGACGGCGCGCAGGATCTCGGCACTATCGAGATGGAAAAGCTGATGGACAGCGGAAGATGGACAGGCGTATGGACGGCTACCGTTCAAGGTGATATCGTCAACACCTACTACACCTACACCATCACCAATCCCAACCACATCTACAACTCTACCGGTCTCAAGACGGTCGAGACGCAGGATCCTTATTCCTATGCGGTAGGCGTGAACGGAAACCGTTCCATGATTGTCGATCTCAGCAAGACCGATCCCGAAGGCTGGGATAACGATGCCCATGTTTTCACCGACAAGCAAACTGACGCGATCATCTGGGAAGTTCATGTCAAGGACTTCTCCTATGCGGAGAACTCCGGCGTCAGCGCTGAGAACCGCGGTAAATTCCTCGGCTTCACTGAGACCGGCACCACCCTTGACAACGAGGGTTCTATCTCCACCGGTATCGACTACTTAAAGAGCCTCGGCGTTACCCACGTTCAGATCAACCCGATGTATGACTTCGCGACCATCGACGAGTCCGGTGATCCCACTCAGTTCAACTGGGGCTATGATCCCAAGAACTACGGCGTTCCCGAGGGTTCGTATTCCTCGAACCCCTACGACGGCAATGTTCGTATCAACGAGTGCAAGCAGATGATCAAAGCGCTCCATGACGCTGGCATCGGCGTCATCATGGACGTTGTTTACAACCACACCTACTCCGTAGACTCGTGCTTTACCGCATGTGTTCCCGAGTATTATTATCGTATGGCGGCTGACGGCGGCTACAGCCAGCAGTCCGGCTGCGGTAACGACACCGCTTCCGAGCGCGCGATGTATCGTAAGTATATGCGTGAAATGATCAAATACTGGACCGAAGAGTATCACATCGACGGTCTGCGCTTCGACCTGATGGGCGTACATGACGGCGAGACCATGAACCTGATCCGTGATGATATGGACGCGATCGATTCCCGCATCATCATGTACGGCGAAGGCTGGTCGGGCGACACCGTATACGATCCCACCACCTGCGCCGGTACCGAGACCTTCATGACCGTTCAGGGCAACTCTGATAAGCTCTCAACCAGAATCGGTTTCTTCAACGACCAGATCCGTGACGCGATCAAGGGTAATGTCTTCCATAAGGAAGAGGGCGGTTTTGTACAGAATGTCAAGACCTCCGCTCCCGGCGTTAACTACGGTATCCGCGCGAATACCGTCGGCAAGGCAAGATGGCATGCGGTCACTCCCGAGCAGTGCCTGACCTATGCGTCCTGCCACGATAACTACACCCTTTACGATAAGCTCGCTTATGTAGACCAGGCAGGTACGATCGCTAACTATCGTCAGCGTTTTGCTAACGTTGTCAAGCAGAATAAGCTCACCGGCGCGATCATCAGCTCCTGCCAGGGTATGGATTTCATCCTCGCGGGTGAAGAGATGGGTCGATCCAAGGACGGCGACGAGAACTCCTACAAGAGTGCCGCGACCCTGAACATGATCGACTGGTCGCTCTTAAAGACCAACGCCGATATCGTATCCTATTACAGAGGTATGTTCGAGCTGAGAAAGGCGTTCTCTCCCTTTACCGCCAATGTAACAGAGGCTGACGGCGGCAACTACAAGTACAACTTCGATACTTCCGCTACCGGTTCCGTGAACCCGATCGCTTACACCGTTGACAACCGGACCGATGGTGAATGGAGCAAGATCGCTGTTGTCTATAACGGCACCAATGTTGAGAAGAACTATCGTTTCACCAAGGCGACTTCCGGCGTTACCGATGATACCGAGTGGGTCATCGTCGCGAACGATCAGGTCGCGGGCGTACAGAAGCTCGGCGAGTTCA
The DNA here is from genome assembly GCA_900320995.1 of uncultured Eubacteriales bacterium. GTDB lineage: Bacteria > Bacillota > Clostridia > Oscillospirales > Acutalibacteraceae > Ruminococcoides. The sequence continues at coordinate 9,519 of ONUI01000008.1, read as the reverse complement.
AGGGCAAAACCTTTACCGTACCCGCATACTCCGCTTTGATCGCGGTTGAAAAGAGCACCTTTGAAGAGTGCGCGATCGGTTCCGATTTCTCCACTTTGACGATCAACAGCGTCTATAAAAAGACCGGTGAGATCCTCTCCGCCAACACCCTGATCGGCAAACCCGGCGAGGGTTATTCGGTAGAGGCAGACGGTTCCATCCCGATCGAATATGAACTCGACTCCATTGAAGGCGATGTTGACGGTACCTTCTCCGAACAGCCCCAGACCGTTACCTTCAATTATGTTGATTATATCCCCGAGAGATTCAGAGCGCCTTATGGCGACGTCAACGACGACGGTGTTGTTGACCTTCTCGATGTTACCATTCTCCAGAGATATGACGCTAATATGATCCAGCTGGATAAAGATCACGCCGCTCGCGGCGATTATGATCAGAACGGCGTGACCGATATCGCTGATGTCGTTCTGCTCCAGCGTTATCTTGCCGGTATGATCAACTCTACCTATACTGTCACCACCCGTTATCTGGGCAGACAGGATGACGGTACTGTCAAGTCGATCGCTAACTCAACCGTTACGAAGTATCGCTACGGTGAGAAATATTCCACCGATCCGCTGACCATTGCTTATTATAAGCTTGACGAAATGCCCGCTAACGCTTCCGGCACCGTCAACAAGAGGATCGTTGTTAACTATTGGTATTCCTACAGCGTAGCAAGCCCCAAGATGCATGTCAAGCACAGCGGCGACCAGACATGGGCGCCCAATCTGTGGGCATGGGCATACGACGGCGCCGGTCAGGCGATCAACTGCTATGACGGTTGGCCCGGCTTACTGCTGACGAATCCTGATGAAAACGGCTGGTATGATGTGACCTTCCCGATCCCCGGCGGTCTGAACTACTACTTCATCATCAGCAATAACGGTACCCCGCAGACCAAGGACTACGGCGTAGTCGACGGTCAGAATATCGGTATTTCGTATGACGATTATCCCGAGATCTGGGTCGTTATCCAGGATGATCTGGTAGGCAAGAACAACGGCGACTGGTGTAAGTATTACAACTACAATCCCGACGAAGCAAACTGATAATCAATGACAGGAGCCCATCCGCAAGGATGGGCTCTCATTCTGTAAAAACTCTATGTAGGGGAGGGTCTTGACTCTCCCGAAACCCTTCCGTACTATCACTCTAAGTGCAAAGTAGATGCAACTCATTGTAGGGTGCGGCGCTTGCCGACGTACCGACACTTTTCGGTTTCATCTCTCTATCGCGAAGCAGCTGCAACCTTGTAGGGCGGGGACTTGTTCCCGCCGATACCTTACCGTTTTATCTCTCTACGCGCGAAGCAAATCACATCGTAGGGGAGGGGCTTTGTGGAGTTGTCCGAATCTATGATTTGGTATACTACTCCCATGCAACAGCGTTCCAAGGACTGGCGTAGCCTGTGATTGGATAAACGCCACTGCACTCCTCCCGTAACTTTATCCGTTCTATCCGCGCAAGCCATCCATCTTTCCTTTTCTCTTGACAAACATCTCTCTGTGTAGTTTAATAATAGAGTAATATTATTATAAGGAAGGTACTGCTATGAATATTGTATGTTTAGATTTAGAGGGCGTATTGGTTCCCGAGATCTGGATCGCGTTCGCGGAAGCATCCGGTATTCCAGAATTAAAGCGCACGACCCGCGACGAGCCGGATTATGACAAGCTGATGAAATATCGTCTGGACATCCTTAATCAGCACGGTCTGGGACTCAAGGAGATCCAGGAGACGATCGCCACGATCGACCCGATGCCCGGTGCCAAGGAATTTTTGGATGAGCTGCGCGCCACCACACAGGCGGTCATCCTCAGCGATACCTTCTCTCAGTTCGCGAAGCCCCTGATGGAGAAGCTCGGCTGGCCGGCGATCTTCTGCAATGAGTTGGTCGTTGATGAAAACGGCAAGATCACCGATTATAAGCTCCGCTGCGAAAAGACCAAGCTCACCACCGTCCGCGCGCTCCAGTCCTGCGGCTTTGAGACCATCGCGTCCGGCGACAGCTTCAACGATCTCGCAATGATCCAAGCGAGCAAGGCGGGATTTCTCTTCCGCGCTCCCGACAGCATCAAAGCGGATTATCCCGATATCCCCGCTTGCGACACCTATGATGAACTGTTGGCCCTGATCAAAGCGGCACTGTAATGAGTAGGGGAGGAAACTAATTCTTTCATTAAAAAAGCACCTCTTTTCGAGGTGCTTTTCTTTATGTCCTGATCGCTTTGATCCTATTGAGCAGGGGCTTGATCAATCGTGTGATCAATACCTCGATGACGCCGAACGGTATCAGCACAGCCGCACGATAGAGCAGCAACGTAAAATAGGGGATATTCATCATTCCGCTGAGGATCAGTGTATTCAGCGGCAGCGAGCACAGCAATAATGTCGCGACCTTTGCGATGATGATGTCTTTGAGCTTGAACTCACTCTGATACAGCACCACGCCGTAGATGATACCCTCCCACACATAGCACGCCGTCAGCGCGGGATTCATGGAAAAGGCGGTCGGGTTCGCCAGAATAATGGACAGCACATCGCCCGCGCCGGATACGATCGCCGCGCATACGGGTCCGTACAAATAGGCGGTGATCACGATGGGGATAAAGGAAAATCCGATCTTGACGAACGGCATGAACGCCAGCGTGAAGTTCGTGAAGATGCCGAGGATCACTCTCAGCGCCAGCATCATCGCGCATACGGCGAGCGTCTGAACATGGGTCAATTCCTTGGATGAACTTGCGAATTTTTTCAGATAAGTCATAAAAATACCTCCTTTGCGCATCTCATTCAGCACCGTGCTGTCAGTATATGACGCCACGTGTGCTTCCATCGCATAAGGAGGTTTCCGTATGCAACAGCGGGATGCAAAGAATACACCGCAGGGCACGCGTGCCCTTTTTCCGTCTTAGACTGAAGTGTCAGCTTTTTGAAGCATTTTTAGTTGCGTTCATCAAGCGTCAGTCATTGACTGAAAAAGCGGCGCGCCGCTTTCGTTCTGCCGTCAACTCCCCGTTCGGCAAACACTTAACGCGTATTCTTTTACTCTGTTTATTATTGCAAAGCCTGATTGTAGGGGAGGGGCTTGCTCCTCCCGTTTCTTTATATATGATGAATGGTATTCTAATGGTAGAAACCGACATCCATTATACTCATTGAACAATGATTGTCAATAGCTTATCGACACGGCGTTTCCAGATCCAGCGCCACCAGATCGTGGTGCGGTACCTGCTTATCCTCCGGCGGCAGTTCCATATAATCGCCGAACGCCATTTTCAGATACGCGTCATAGCCCTTCGGAATCGGCATCTGCAAGCCCTCAAACTCGTGATAGATCACTTCGTTGAACGCCTCCTGCGGATACTCATTCACCATATATCCGGGACCCGCGCAAAGCTCCGTGCTCTTTTTATGGGTGCGGAAACCGTAGCGGGTCATCTTTTTCTCATGCTTTTGCCAGATCTTGGTGCGTCTTTCGCGCGAGGGCACCAGCTTCAACAGCACCGAACTGACGAACTTGATCAGTCCGCCGTGCTTACTGGGCACTACCTCGGTGATATACAGGCTGTACATCATTGCGTGATAGTACTGTAAATAACGCTGCCATTTGCTGTCGGGGCATCCGTCCAGCGGAAAAACGTCCGTCACGATACCGTGCGGCACATCGATATCCTTCTGGTTCTCTTTGACCATCGTTGCCGAGGTGTCAATCAGGGTGGCAAAACTGTTGCCGGTGAACACCTTGTCGCCGTCGGTTTTCAGCATCAGGAATCTCTCGTTGCTCTCATGCTGTTTCCAGAGCTTGAGCATCCGCTCATAATCCCTGCGCGGCATCATGACGTCGATATCGTCGTCCCACGGGATAAAGCCGTTGTGACGGATCGCGCCGATCACGCAGCCGCCGAGCAGAAAATAGGTCAACTCATGTTTTTTACAGAATTCATCGAAATACACTAAGGATTCGAGCTCCTTAAGCTGGAGCTTTCTGAGCGTATCTCTGTCTACATTAATGATCTCACTCATAATATTTCTTCTTTTTCATCGTCATAGATAACGGTGTTGTTCTTGACCGCTTCTTTGATTTCTTCGATCCTTCTCTGTGCACTGCCGTCCAGACTGTGTTTCCAGAAGGGCAGCTTGATCAATCCGATCAGTGTTCCGATACCGTAGCTGATGTGCAGAACGGGGAAGAGCAGCGGTAAGATCAAGAACAGCGGATTGACGGTCTTTTTGATGACGAACGCGCCGACAGTGTTGACGAAGTTGAACATCGTATACATTGCCATGATGACCGCGAAAAATACCGGCTGGTTCAACAGTGCCCACAACAATAACGTGCCGACGATGCTCAGCAAAAAGACAAAGGGGATAAAGTGGAAGTAGCTCAGACATCCGGGACATACGCCCAGCGTCAAACCGACCCAGTAGCCGTTGCCGTATTTCTGCTTGATCATCCGTGAGAAGGTGCTTCTGGTGTGCTGGAACGAGATGATCTCGGGGCAGCAGCACATCTTATAGCCCGCCTGACGGATACGATAGTGCAACTCGTTATCTTCGGTTCGACCGAGATCCTCGTTGAAGCCGCCGACCGTGGCGAATACCTCGCGCTTATACGCCGCGTGGAACAGACTGTCGTGATATTCCTTTTGCGCGGCGGGTCTGCGGTAATCCGCAACCGACGAGCCGAACAGGCTTTCCTCAGCCGCCAACAGCGTTTTAGTCCACGGGTTGGGGTTGGCACAAATGTTGGGACGACCGCCGCCGACGATATTCTCGCCCTCTTGAATGTTGAACACATTGCGGGAAACGAACTGGCGCGGGATCTTGGAATGCGCGTCTACGCGGATGATGATATCGCCGGTCGCGTGTTCGATCGCGACATTCCACGCGCACGCCTGATTCTTGCCTTCGGTCTTGTAGATCTTCACATCATAAAAACCGTTGTCGGTGTTTTTGAACTCCTCCATCACATCGTGCGTATGGTCGCTGGAGTTGGAGTCGATCATGATGACCTCGATCTTATTATGAGGATAGTTCTGATCCTCAAAATCTCTGAGCAAGCCCTGCAGCGCTTCTTCTTCATTCCGCGCGATCGTACATAGTGAAACTCTCATTATTCATTCTCCTCCAACGCCGCCTTTGTCATCCATTTCGCGCTCACGCACAGCGACTGGGTCATATAGGGGATGACATACAGCATAGGCAGAATCAACAGACACAGCAGAATCCACGGGGTAAAGCTGAAAATCAGCTTCGCGGCGCTGCCGGTTCTGTGCTTCATGATATATTTGTTGTATTGAAATACCTGTTTCGGTGAAAAGTCGGGATTATCGGCGCTGACGGTAAATACCGTAAAGTAGCGCAGGGAGTACAATACCGTCGTGATCGTGGATAATACCGCCAGAATAAAGTAGAAGTCGTAGTAGATAACGGTCTTGGCAAATTCGGGTGCAAAGGCTGAAACGATGATACCATACGCGATCAGCGGAGAGAACAGGATCAAAGTCGGCAAGAGCATCCGCAGAATAAAACGAACGTTGAGCCCGAGCGCGTCGATATAATGTCCTGATCCGAAATAAAAGAATACGTCCTTCATGTCGATCTTCTCGGTATACGACGCTTTATAAAAGGCGCGGATATAGCCGTTGATGAGCGGTGAAAACAAAAATGCCAAGATCACCTCTACCGGATAGCCGATCGAATAGACCAGGATCATACTTGTCGTTTCATCCGTGATGAATTGAGGCACCAGACAGGAGATGATCGTTGTCGTGCCGTCAATGATGGCGTAAGGGATACAGATGATCAAAAGCGCCATGATCGCTCTCACATAATTCTGTTTTAATATCCCGCGCGCCTGTGATTTGATGATTGCTTCAGCAGACATCGTTGATCATCCTTTAGTGTAAAGATTATACATGCTTTCCAGACAGATCTGGGCATGTTGGAAGAATTTTTCAACATTGATACATTCGTTGGCGTTATGTATGTTGCTGACTTCTCCCTCGAATACGGGGCCGAACGCGACGCCCTTACCGCCGAGCTTACGCGCGTAAGTACCGCCGCCGGTCGTATAGAGCTTCGGCTTTTCGCCCATGACCGCTTCATAGGAGTCGGACAGGATGCGAACGATATCGGAATCCTCGCTCAGGTACAGCGGCTTCAAGTGCGACAGCACCTTGACATGGATCCCTTCCTTGTTCGCCTGACGGGTGATCTTTTCGAGCACCTTTTCGCCGTCGGCGGTCACCGGATAACGGATATCCAGTGTGCAGGTCGCGTAGCCCTCGTCGATGTGGACGGTGCCGACATTGACGGAGAGGGGGCCGGATTCCTTATCTCGCTGTTTGACGCCCAGCATCACGCCGTCGGTGTCCAGACCGATATAATGGCTGATGAAAGAGGGGAGAGAGCCCATCGTAGGCAACGCGAAGTTGGAGGTCAGCAGATCGATCAGCGCTGTAGCGGCATTCAAGCCCTTTTCGGGATCCGCGGCATGAGCCGCCTGACCGCGTGACAGCACCATCATGCCGTCGATGGTGTAATAGAATTCAAAAGAACCTCTTTTCGCGTCGGCAAGACGCGCCAGCTGATGATCCTCGTTTTCGGTGCAGTCGAGAAGCGCGTAGGCGGTATCGGGGACGGCGTTGGTCGCTTTGCCGGAGTGGAACTGTGTCAGCGTGGTGCCGTCATGGGTATCCGCGTACAGCTCTAATTGTAAAATACCCTTTTCGCCGACACAAATACCGTATTCCGAATCGGGAGTAAAGGAGAGCTCCGGCATCGGTTCGTACTCAAAGTACTTGTCCATGTCGGTCATGCCGCGTTCCTCGCTGGTGCCGAAGATGGCGCGCAGGGTGTTTTTTCCGACGACGCCGTTGTCCTTGAGCGCCTTCAGACAATACAGGTTGATCAGCGCGGCGCCCTTATCGTCGGCGACGCCGCGGCCATACATATATCCGTTGTCGCCGATCGACAGCTCAAACGGCAGAGAGTCCCAGTTGTTGCCTTCGGGGACAACGTCGAGATGCGCCAGCACGCCGCAGAGCTTACCGCCTTCGCCCAACTCGGCGTGACCCGCCTCATTTTCGATGCTTTCCGCTTTCAGCCCGAAGCTGATCGCTTTTTTCATCATCCAGTCCAGTGCCTCTTTACAGCCGTCCTGGATACCGGTAACGGAATTGATGGCGATCAGTTCCGCCAGATCGGTGATGATCGCCTCTTTGTAGTCGAGTATTTTTTCGCCGAAACTCATAATATCCTCCTCATTTTTCTGGTGTTCTGTTTTATTCTGTATGTTCTGCGGAATTTTCGTTTTGCGCGAAAACCCTTGAAGATGATCAGGTAGATCGCCAGTGCGACGACTGCCGCGCCGGATATGATACAGCCTTCTTTTAACAAAGGCGTGTGATAGACAAATTTGATATCGCTGGTTTGACGTCCCGGTACACGCACCGCCATCAGACCGGCGTCGACCTCTTCCACATCGGCTTTTTCTCCGTTGACATAGGCGGTCCAGCCATCATCATACGGAATACTGAAGAACAATAGATTATCCTTGCCTTGGTTGTCAAACTGTGCTTCAAAGCCGTCTTTTGTGTAGCTAAATGAGGTACAGGAGTTCTCCATGAGCTTTTCCGTATCTTCAAAATAGCTTGCTTCATTGTATACGAAATCACCGGTGATGCTGTTAAAGCCTTCATATTTCGGATAACGGACGTCCTGTGATTTGTTGGGATCATGCGAGAAGTTGAGGTTGAGATACATCCCGTCGGTGTAGCCGGTGATATCCGCGTATTTGTCCATCTGTTCTTGTGAAAGCACCATCGCTTTCAACAAGGCTAAATGACGGACGTCCTTACTCAGGTCTTCATATTCCTCTTTTGTGATGAAGCGGTCATAGGTGAAGCCCATCGGAACGTAGTGTTCGTTTTCGTAGGCGTCAAAGCCGTTTTCGGTTCTGAGGTAATGATAGCCGGGCATATGTGTGGAATACTCCGCGGCGGCGATGTCGGGATCATCCTCCTCGAACAGGTACTTAACAGATAACAGACCTCTTAATCCGTAATATTCCGTTGGAGGTCGTGAACCGACGTCACGCTGAACGCCGACATTTTTATAGAAATTCATCAAAGAACCCGGTACGATGCTGTGAAATGCCTGTATATTGGGGATCTGCCAGAACATTCCCATATTATCGGAGGTTTGATAGAAATCGGATCGCACCTCTTTGATATCGTCGATCGTAATATCCTTACCGCCGTTGAGCGCGTAGTTGATCATGAATTCATCGTCACGATCGGCATAGCCGCGCGCCGACCACATATACACTGTGCTGTATGCCGCGACAAACAAGCTCAGCGCGATGACCGTGATCCTGAAGAACCACTTGCGTTTCTTCTTGTAGCAGATCGCGAGAAGCAGTGTTAAAACCAGACCGCCTACCGCTGCAATGACAAACATCCAGAAGCGCATAGGCGATTCCGCGATGCCGATCCGGAATGATTTGATGGGCTTATCCGTATCGTCCGGCATCAAGCCGATCAAAGCGGCGATAGCAAGTGTGATGACGGCGGTCGGAATGAAGCCGCGTTTGAATTCATACATGTTGAAGCTGTCGAGCGACTGAACAGTGACCAGTACCATCAACAGCGTCAGCATATAGAACCATCGCGCGTAATAATTGTTGTTCAGGCATTGGAAAGCGCTGTTGAGGATCGGGATCCCCGCCATGATCAGCAGAATGATGATCATCCTGCGGAAGAAGCCGCGCTTTTTGAGCCGCAGATGCGCAATCACAAAGGTCATGGAGAACATCGGGATATACGCGGCGACGGATGACCATTTCGCGCCCGCAGACGGCGTGAAGTTGTTTTTTGCCGGCACATCACCGGGGAAGAACAGACTGACCAGTATCTGGACGTATCGTTGTCCCTTCGGATAAACGACCGCGTCCCAGCCGTACAGGAATTCCGCGACACGATAGTTACCCGTAATGGCGGCGACCGACGGCAGGAGCAATATCATCGACATCGCGAATCCCGCGATACATTCAAACGCGAGCGCGAAGAATTCACGAAGATGAAAGCGATAGGATTTCGAGATCAGCTTGACAACATAGTAGATGATGACAAAGACGACCTGTCCGAAAAAGAAGTAGTAGTTGACCACAGCGGCGGCACATACCGCCAGCGCGACGACGCCTTTCCGCTTTGTCGCGTGAAATTCATCCAACGCCGCTAATAGCAGCGGAAAGACAATAATCGCTTCATGAAAATGGAAGAAAAAGATATTATAGACGGAAAAACCGGAAAACGCGTATAACACGCCGCCGATGACCGCGAATTTCTTATGCCGTACATATCTGCGTATGTAGATGTAGGCGGATAACGACGCGAAGCCCAGCTTCAGCATCAACAGCGGTCCGATACAGTAGGGGACCCACGCAGAGGGCAGCAGAACGGTCAGCCAGAA
>ONUI01000049.1 GCA_900320995.1 uncultured Eubacteriales bacterium | reverse complement strand
CGCTCTCAACCGATTTGATAGTATACTATATGTATACAGGCTTTTCAGCATGATTCAGCCGGCACTTTTTCTTTTATCGAATTATATTATATCACGAATTGAGCAAATTGCAATAGGTTTTTGTTGACTTTGGCAAATATTTGGCGGATAATGAACCCGGTGTGAGATCATCGATTTGATCGGTTGAGATTGCCACAGGGCTGAACACGCGTATTTGCCCTTCGCAATGACTGTTTTGAATACAGGGAAATGATAGGAGATCAAGACATGAAGCATGACTATCCCGCGTATTACCGGGAATTCCGCTGTATCGCCGCCGCCTGTCCCGACAGCTGTTGTCAGGGGTGGGATGTGGTGATCGACAGCGAGACCGAGGACTTTTACAACAGCGTGCAGGGGGAATTCGGCATAAAGCTCAGAAAAGCGATCTACACCGATCCCGACGGCGACCGTGTTTTTCGCTTGGCTGAGGAAAAGAAATGCCCCTTCTGGGGCGACGATCACCTGTGCGATATTTTCCGCGAGCTGGGCGAGGAACACCTGTGCGATACCTGCGCGCAGTTCCCGCGGATCACGATGGATTACACGACGTTCACGGAGCACACGCTTGCCCTCGCCTGTCCCGAGGCGGCACGGCTGATCTTGAGCACCGATCACGTGTATAAAGCTTTTGTCGGCGCGGACTGCTCGGATTGCGAAGAATACGACGCGGATGTGATGCGCTTTTTGCTGACGGTAAGAGAGCGGGCGGCAATGCTTCTCACACAACCCATCCCGCTTGCGGAGCGGTTCGAGAAGCTCCGATCTTTGGCAGAAGAAGCGCAAAAGGAGTTGACGGGAGAGATCATCACTCTCGGATCGCTATCGCCCGAGATATTTGAAGAGTTGGAGTATATCGATGAAAGCAACCGCGAAAAGATCATTCAGGCGGCAAAGACTGAACCCGACCTTTCACACAATGAAGCGGAATTGACGCGGCTTGGTCTGTACTGGCTGTACCGCTACCTGCTCGGCGCGATCGACAGCTATGATATAACGGCGCCGATACGGTTCCTCATCGATTCCGTCGGGATCGTCGGTAACATGGCGCAAAAAAGCGGCGACATCATCGCCGCCGCGCAGATCTATTCCAAAGAGATCGAACAGAGCTATGAGAACACCGATATGTTAATTAGGAATTAGGAATGAGGAATTAATGTCGCCATCTCAGCCAAATGATAACGCCTGCAACTTTCATAGAGTTGCGGGCGCTAATGTTACTTGTCGATATTATAATCAAAAACGCGTCAGCGTTTTCCCGAAATTACTAATTACTAATTTCTAATTCCTAACTCCTCACTATCTCACACTCTACCGCCACGGTGTCGCCGAGGGCTACGTCGAAGAGCTCCTTGCCGTCCTGTTCCGCTTTGCGGATGGACAGGATATCGCCCTCGTGGGTCTGACCGGCATAGCGCACCTCGATCGCCCTGACGGGGCGCTCACGCAGTTCCTTGACGGTGTAGGTGTTCATGATGAAGCGGATATAGGACACGTTGTTGGTGTGCTGGACAAAGTCGATATCGCCCGACCTCACCAAAACGGTTTCGATCTCAGAAAGCCCCTCGTGCTTTAAGCGGCTGAAAGAGATCTCACGCTCGGGAGCCTCGACATGGGTGTCCGAGGTGATGCCGACGTCACGGATACGGCGGATCTTCTGGGTGCTCAGATCGAGCGCGCACATCTCGATGCGCGAATAGACGCAGGTGTTGCCCTGCTCATCCTTCAGGATCGTGTCGACCGTCATCTTGGCGCCCTTAGCGGACGAGATAAAGCTCTCGGCGATGTAACGCTCCTTCCAGAAGAATTCACGGTCGATCTCGACACGGTTGCGGGTAAAGATCCACACGCAGCCGTATTTTTTGCGCAGTGACACGCCGTCGATGCCCAGCTCCCCCATCATCTCGGTGAGGTAATCCTGCACCAGATCAAAGGTGCCTTTCACGCCCAGTTTTACATTGGAATCACAAATGCTGGCGGAGATGACCGCCTCTTTTATCAGTTTCATCCTATCCCTCTTTTCTTCAAGATCATACCACAAAACAAGTGCTATTTCAACAATTATCTTGCGTATTCTCTGTGACAATCATGGTGAAGTATTACATTTATAGGCGTTTTTCTTGACATACACCTCACATTCATGTAAAATAACTTGGTCAAGCAAAAACCAAAACAATCCAAAGGTATCACCCGATATGGGAGGAAGAACGATGGACATTTTTGAAAAATGCGAACGCTTCACACTTGCCGATCAGCTGCGTAACGAGGGGATCTATCCTTACTTTCACGCGCTGGAGACAAAGCAGGATGTGGAAGTCATCATGGAAGGCAAACGCCGCATCATGCTCGGCTCCAACAACTATCTGGGTCTGACGACCGAGCCGACCGTGGTAGAGGCGGGTATCAAGGCGCTGGAGAAATACGGCTCCGGATGCTCGGGCTCACGATTCCTCAACGGCACGCTGAGCATGCACCTCGAACTGGAATCCGAGCTTGCCGCCTTTGTCAATATGGAAGAAGCGGTCACCTTCTCGACCGGCTTCCAGAGCAACTTAGGTATCATCAGCGCGATCGTCGGCAGAAACGATTATGTCGTCTGCGACCGTGAGAACCACGCATCCATCTATGACGGCTGTCAGCTCAGCTTCGGCAAGATGGTGCGCTATAAGCACAACGATATGGAGGATCTGGAACGCATCCTCAAGAAGATCCCCGAAACAGCGGGCATCCTGATCGTCACCGACGGTGTGTTCTCGATGGGCGGCGATATCGCCAAGCTCCCCGAGATCTGCAAGCTCGCCGAACAGTACGGCGCGCGCGTCATGGTCGACGACGCTCACGGCTTGGGCGTCATCGGCGAGGGCGGCAGAGGTACCGCGAGCTACTTCGGGCTGGAGGACAAGGTGGACATCATCATGGGCACCTTCTCCAAATCCTTAGCCTCTTTAGGCGGCTACATGGCGGCGTCGCATACCGTGTGCGACTATGTGCGCCACAACTCGCGTCCGTTCATCTTTTCGGCGTCTATCCCGCCGGCATGCTGCGCGGTAGCGCTGACGGCGCTCAGACACCTCAAGGCGCATCCCGAGCTGCCCGAACGGCTCAACGCACTGTCCGCTCACGCGCGCAAGGGTCTGCGTGACGCGGGATTGAAGATCCGCGAGAGCGAAACGCCGATCGTGCCCATCTACACCTATACGATGGAAAACACCCTGATCAAGGCGAAGGAGGTCTATGAGGCGGGCGTATACGTCAACCCTGTACTGCCCCCCGCGACCGCTCCGAACGAGTGCCTGCTGCGCACCAGCTACATGGCGACGCTGACAGAGGATCTGATCGATGAGGCAGTCGGCGTCATCGCAAAGGTACTGTTGAGCAATGAATAATGAGAAACAGGTTGCCGTCGTCACGGGCGGCAGCAGCGGCATCGGCAGAGAAACGGCGCTGAGCCTGACCAAAAAAGGCTGTACCGTCTATGAGCTGTCCCGCCGCGAAAACCCGCCCTACGGCGTGAATCATATCACCGCCGACGTCACCGACGAGGATCAGGTGAACCGGGCGATCGAAGAGATCATCACGCGCGAAGGGCAGATCGATATACTGGTCAGCAACGCGGGCTACGGCATCTCCGGCGCCGCCGAGATGACCGCCTCCGCCGATTCACACGCACAGCTTGAGCTGAACCTGTTCGGCACCGACAACGTCATCCGCTCCGTACTGCCCCATATGCGCGGGCAGAACAGCGGACGGATCGTCTGCGTCAGCTCTATCGCGGGCATCCTGCCGATCCCGTTCCAGCTGTGGTACAGCGTGAGCAAGGCGGCGATCGCGGCATATGTGCTGGCGCTGCAAAACGAGATCCGCCCCTATGGGATCACCGTGTGCGCGGTACTGCCGGGCGATATCGCCACGGGCTTTACCGACGCAAGACAAAAGGACGACTGCAAAAACAGCGATTACAGCGAACGCGTGCGCCGATCCGTCGCCGTGATGGAAAAGGACGAGCGCGGCGGTATGAGCCCCAAAAAGGCGGGTGAATATATCGCAAAGCTGGCGGTCAAAAAGAATTCGCGTCCGCTCAAGGCGATCGGCTTCTCCTACAAGGCGATCGCGGTGTTGGCTAAGCTCCTGCCGCGTCAGCTGTCTAATTATATCGTAGGCAAGCTCTACGCGAAGTAAAAGTCACTCGGCTTCGCCTCAAACAATTATTGCAATCCCTCAGTCCCGATTCCGGGACAGCTCTCCTTTGTATGGGTGTTGTGCCCCAAATCAAGATTTGGACAACACCTCAACCGTGGGAATCCCCATGATAGGAGTAGAAGCTCACTGTTCAAGCCATTAATGACAAGGGGATTGCCACAGCCCGCAAATGAATAGTCATTTCGAGGAGGGCGACCGAGCCCGACGTGGCAATCTCAACCTTAACCGATGCGGGCTTCGCAATGACACCATTATTGTTACATCGATTTAATCAGCGGTTACCCGAAGGGGAAGGCTGATATCACTACATCTGACATAATAAAAGGGCTTCCGTGCGGAAGCCCTTTGTTCATATTACTGTGTTCTGCTCGAGGCGCTCTCTTTGACCTCGATCCGTTTATCCTTGGGGGTGTAATAGACGCGGATCGACTTGCGCTTGGTCGCCTTCGCGTTATTATAGGAGGATTCAGCGAGCGGATTGTCCTTGTCGATCTTGTCGGCGTACTCATACACCGCGATACCATAGTTGCCCGCGGGCAGGAAGAATGACGCGTATGCCTCATCCTTTTTATCCGTGGTATAACTGCAGGCGGCGGAGTATTCCTTTTTGCTCGACTTGTCGGTCAACACGATCGTGAACTGCGGACGATGGTCGTCGTCATATGCGGGGTTCGGCGATACGGAAGAGGTCGAACCGGAGTCGGAGGACTGCTTTGTCGACCCGCCCTCTGCCTTTTTCTCGGGCGCGGGATCATCCGCTTTCTGTTCTTCTCCGCCGTTCTCATCGGCATCATTCACCACGATATCCTGCTGAGGCGCCGCTCCGGGTGATCCGCCCGAGCCTTTTGCCGACTCGGATGACGCGGAAGAATCGCTCTTTTCTTCATCCCCGTTTGCGGGTGCTTTCGCGGAAGAAGCGGAGGACGCGCCTCGTGAATCAGCAGTAGCGCTTTGATCGGCGGAGGCTGAATCGGAGGTAGCGCCGTTATCTTTCTGACCGCACGCTGTCAGAGATAAGCTCATCAGCAGTGCGAGTATCAATATGATCGGGATCAAATACTTTTTCATGTCAAATGCCTTTCTGTTATTCGGACCCGGTGACGGTCTCACCCGTCCAGTCGATGATGCCGCCGAACTCCTTGACGTTGCGATAGCCGAGGTTCGCGAGCTTCTGCGCCGCTTCTTTACTGCGTCTGCCGCTGCGGCAATAGACCAGGATCAGCTGGTTTTTGTCCTTCAGCGCGCCGATCTCACCGTTACCGATGGTCTCGTTGGGGATGCAGATCGCGTTCGGGATGTGACCCGATTTGTACTCCTCTTCGGTACGAACATCGAGGATGATATAATCCTTTTCGGTCTGCATCAGGCGAGCCGCCTCTGCAGTGTCGATCTGCGTATAGGGTGCGTCCTCCTGCACTGTCGCGGACTGAGCCGCCGCGTCGGAAGCGGGCTGATCCTGCGCGGTACAGCCGCACAGCGCGGCAGTCAGGCACAGTATCAGCGCCGGTAATAATGCTCTTCTTTTCATCGTGTTATTCATCCTGTTCTATCGATCAGTCCGCGGATGAAGCGGACGGGAACCTGAGCGCCCTTGCGCGAGCGACCTCATCGCGGCGAGCCTGCAAGGCGGACGCATATTCCTCAGGCAGATCGCCGAGCACCAGCCAGTCGATCACGCGGTCGCAGCTGCCTGTATCGACATGATCGAAATACAGGGGCAGCATCCGCTCGACCTTATCAAATTCATAATTCTCCTCACGCAACGCCCGCAGCAGCTCGTCAAAGGTCAGACAGATCTTGCCGGGCACATTGGAGGCGTAATCACGGTGGAATCCGCGCGACACCGCGTAGCGGTCATGGTCATACGCAAAGAAAAGCATCGGCTTTTTCATCATCATGAACTCATAGATACACGAGGAATAGTCGGTGATCAGCAGGTCGGTGATATAGAACAGCTCATTGATGTTGGGGTAAGCGTTCATGGAGAAGAAGCGATCGCGGAACCGCGCTTCGAGCTCGACCTCGCCGGGAACCCACGGGTGCATTTTAAAGAGCACGACGGAATCCGTGTCCTCACAATAGCGGTAAAGGCGCTCGAAATCGATCAGCTCATAGGGATAGTAAGCGGTCTTTCGGTTGCGTCCGCGGTAGGTCGGCGCAAAGAGGATGACGCGCCTGCCCTTGAACGCGGGATAGCACTCATAGAGCTGCCGCTCGACCCTGCGTCGGTTTTCTTCGTCAAGGTAAGGATCCATGCGGGGCATACCGGTGGGGATCACCTGTTCCTCCAAAATCCCGAAGGGCTCCGAGAAAAAGTGCCGGATCGCTTTGGAATCGGAGATCGCGAAATCACTGCGGCGGTGGGCGCAATATGGCGCGGGACAGCCGAAATGTCCCCAACGGCTGTAGCCGACGCCCTTGAAGCCCGCGCCGGCGTGCCAAAGCTGGATGACCTTGACGCTGTCGGCGAGCCGGAGCGTGTTGAACGCGGGAACATAGTCATCGACGATGATGATATCCGCCTTCGCGATCCTCGCGATCACCGCGGCGGTCGATAATTTTGAATAGGAGTTGCTCTCTGTGTTGCGCAGCGAGCACTTGATGACATAGCGCTTGTCAAGTCCGCGCCCGATCATCCTGTCGTACAGTGCCGACATACTGGGAGCCAGAACGTCGCGTTTTTCATCAAGGAAAAGGATACGGGGCTTTCGCAGGAACCGGAAAGCCCTGATACAGGAATAGATCGCCTTCTGGAACCAAATATTGGCAGCGTCGGCAGATCGTTTGACGAAGCGTTTCAGCCGATCGGAAAACGATCTTTTTCGATAAAGATCCTCTTTGCCGTCGGACTTTTTCGCGTCCAAAAAAATCATACGCAGCTCGGGGAGATCGGAGAATTCATCGATCATAAAGCTGACGGTATAAACACCGTTCCCCGCGCCGTAGACAAAGCTCCTGCCATAGCGGGAGAGCGTCTCAAACGAGCCGTCGAACAGCACGGCGGTCGGCTCACCGCCCTCGTCAGCGGCAAGGATACGGTATGTTCCGCTCTCGATACAGCGGTTGAGCCCGTTGTTGGTCACATTCAGCGACAGCCGAACGGTATTTTCGTCAACGACCGCACGGCGGAATTCCGCTTCGACCCTGCCCGACAGCGCGACAAGATAGAAGCGGAGAGAACGAATTCTTTCCGCTTCTTTATCTGTTACTACAATCAAATTCAGGTGGATCCTCTCCCAAGAGGCGTCCTTCAAATATATCACAAAAACATCTCCCTTAACGGACAGAAGTCTTTAGGCAATTTAGTCTTCCTCTAAGATCGCGACCGCGCGGCGGATGCCCTCTTTGAGGTCGATCCTCGGCTCCCAGCCAATGGAGCGGATGCGCTTGTTGTCCATGATCTCGGGGGTGGGATCGTTCGGCGAGGGCTCGGGCATCACTTCATCCTCGGGGTTAGCGAACGCGAGCTTCATGTTGCGCTCGGGGAATACCTCGCACGCCGCCTGCGCAAAGCCGCGGATGGTGGTGTTGGAGGCTTCGTTAGAGATATTGTACGGCACGCAGTTCTCACCGTCGAGCAGCACGTGCAGCATGGCGGTCACGGTGTCGGTGACATAGCAGAAGGAACGGTTGGTCGCGCCGTTGCTCTTTAAGAGGATATCCTGTCCGCGGACGATGTTCGCGATGAACTGCGCCCATACGCGGTCGTCATCCAGACGGCTCGCGCCGAAGATGTAAGACGGACGGACGATGCGGATGTTCATCTCATACTGCTTACTGTAGCTCGCCGCGAGGGTCTCGGCGGCACGCTTGCCGATGGCATAGCAGCTTTTGTAGGAGGTGAAATCGACATAGCCGTTGTCGTCCTCTTCAATATACGGCTTGCCGGTATAGAGCGTACCATAGACCTTTAATGAGGACACGATCAGCGACGCTTCGCTGTTGCTGTCCTTCGCGAAGTTCAGCGCGTTTTCCGTACCGCTGAGGTTGGCGCTGATGGTGCCGACAGGGTCGCGCTCGAATTCGATCGCGCTCGCCTGAGACGCCGCGTGGATGACAAAATCCGCGCGCTCCGCCTTGATCGGCTCGGTGATGTCCTGTACGATCAGCTCGACGTCGTCACGCTCGAGGAGCTTGCCGAACTTCTTCTTCGCGAAATCGCCGAAGCGCTCGAGCGCCAGCACCTTGATATTGTCGCCGTAGAGGTCGTTTCTCAAGAGGATACCGCAGGTCATGTAGTAGCCGATAAAGCCGCCCGCGCCGGTGAGGAGCAGGGTCTTATTCCTGAGCTTGTCCCATGAGATGGGAGCGTTCGCGATATCCTCTAAGTTGGTATAGATACTCTTTTTGACGTAGTCTTTTACCTTATAGTCCATACTTCAATTCCTCCTTGGCGAATTTCTTGTAATTCTCATAGTAATACTGAGAGCGCAGGGCGGTCAGATCCTCGGGGGTCGTGACCTTGATATTGAAGCGCTCGCCGATAAAGATATGTACCTTTTCGCCCAGCTCGATGAACAGCTCGCTGGAGGAAACCGGCTCCAGGATCCCGCGCTTATACGCCTGATCATGCGCCCAGAGGATGCGCTCCATGGTGTAGCCCTGAGGCGCCTGGGTGATGTACATGGTCGAGCGCTGGTAGCTCTTGCCGCAGGTCATGCCGTCCTCGGAATAGAGCAGCGAGTCGATGGACGGGGTGACGGGCACGGCGGTCTTGTGCTTTTTGGTCTCTAAAATACAGTTGGTGATCAGCTCCTCGGAGAGCATCGGGCGCACGCCGTCGCAGATCAGGATGATATCCTCGGGATCGCGTGAGAACTCGTGCGTCGCCACCACGCCGTTGTGGATGGAGTCAAAGCCGGAAGCGCCGCCGGGGACGATGGACTTGACCTTCTGCACGTTGAACTGCTCGATCAGATTCTCGAGGTGATCGATCCAGTCCTCCTTACAGGCGACCACGATATGGTCGACCATCGGGTGACGGGCAAAGTGCTCCATGGTGTGGATGATGATAGGCTTGCCGCCTACCTCTAAAAACTGCTTGGGCAGATCGACGGATTTCATTCTCGCGCCTTTACCGCCCGCAAATAACATCGCGGTAATCATAGTATTGTTCCTTTCCTTATCA